>NZ_JASATI010000007.1:0-160114 GCF_038440225.1 Hydrogenophaga sp. OTU3427
CGCCGCAGACCGCCCGAAAAGGCACTTGCCCTGCGGGTTGGAACGCAATCGGGCGATTGGCCCACCCATCCCCTTGCATGGGCATGATGAGCCCATGCGGCGTGGCGTGGGCGAGCAACTCATCCCGATTGCGTTCCAACGCGACCCCTTGTAGATCGTCAACACGTTCTGAGACCGTTTTAATGAAGTTTTAACAGTCCACCCGCAAGCTCGGCTGTCCCTTTGGAGCCGAGCGCATGAGTGAACTGAACCTGGCCCTTTTCCACGCCGTCAACCTGTCCCCCACCGCCCCCGCATGGCTGCTGGGACTGGCCCGTTTCGCCTCCCTGCAACTGCCGGCGCTGCTGGTCGCGCTGGCCCTGGGCGGCCTGGTGCTGCCGCAGAAAAAGTGGTCGCGCCTGGCCTGGGACCTGGTGGTGGGCATGGCCCTGGCCTGGCTGGGTGCGCGCCTGCTGCAATACGGCTGGCACATGCCACGCCCGTTTGTGCTGGGCCTGGGCCAGCAGTGGATCGCGCACGGCAGCAGCCCCTCTTTTCCCAGCACCCACGCCAGCGTCGCGGTCGCCTTTGGTGCCCTGGCGTGGCGGCGTGCCCCGCATGCGGGCGCCGGATGGGCCGCCCTGGTGCTGGCCGCCCTGGTGGCCTGGAGCCGCATCGCGGTGGGCGTGCATGTCCCGCTGGACGTCGCCGCGGGCGTGCTGGTCGGCCTGGCCGCCACGGTGTTCGTGCTCCGGCTGCGGCCTCGCACGGGGAACCTGCAGCCCGTGCCCCCGCCACGCCCCGAGAACGTGGCCCCGCTCTGAAACCAGGAGGTGGTCTTCCGCCCCTTGGGCGACAATCCGGCCATGCCCCTGCAAACCCTGCAAGAACTGGCCGCCCGTCAGCGCTCGCGCCAGCGCAATCGGCAACTGGGCGCCTTGCTGGCCTTCATGGCTGGCGCCATCAATGCCGGGGGCTTTCTGGCCGTGCAACGCTACACCTCGCACATGACGGGCGTGGTGTCGTCCATCGCCGATGACCTGGTGCTGGGCCAGGGGCTGCTGGTCCTGGCCGGCATGGGCGCCTTGCTGGCCTTCGTCGCGGGGGCCGCCGCCACCGCCATCCTCATCAACTGGGCACGCCGGCGCGACCTGCAGGGCGAATACGCGCTCTCCCTGCTGCTGGAGGCGGCGCTGCTGCTCTGTTTCGGCTTGCTGGGCGCCCACCTCAACCAACTGATCGAGGTCTTCATGCCCACCACGGTGCTGCTGCTGTGCTTCATCATGGGGCTGCAGAACGCCATCGTGACCAAGATTTCGCAAGCCGAAATACGCACCACCCACATGACGGGCGTGATCACCGATCTGGGCATCGAGCTGGGCCGCCTGCTCTACTGGAACCGCAGCCATGCGCAGGGCGGCGAACCGGTGCGGGCCAACCGCGACCGCCTGCGGGTGCTGGCCACCATATTGGGCCTGTTTTTTGCTGGTGGTCTGGTGGGCGCCTGGGCTTTCAAGTCCATGGGCTACGGGGCGGTGTTGCCGCTGGCTGCGGTGCTGGCCGTGCTGGCCGTGCCGCCGCTGTGGCGCGACCTGCGCGAGCGGCTGGGCCATCCCGCCACCTGAGCGCTTGCACCGGGCACCCGTCCACAACGGCTTTGGAAAGCGAGAACACATGGCACACGGATTGGGCTTCTTCGACTTGCTGGCCTTTGTCACCTTCAGCATCAATGCACTGTCCTACGCCATGCGCGACATCAAGTGGCTGCGCATCATCACCATCATCGCCATGCTGGGCGACCTGGTCGTCTACTACAACATCCGCCCGGGCAGCCCCCTGTGGGTGCAATTCGGCATGTCGGCGCTGATCATCGTCATCAACACCTACCAGCTCTACATGCTGTGGCGCGAAAAACAGGCCAGCCATTTCCCGGGCGATACCGGCTGGCTGTACGAGCACGTGTTCGCGCTGCTGTCGCCGGGCGAATTCAAGCGGGTGCTCAAACTGGGCCGCTGGAGCCAGCTGCAGGAGGGCGAATACGTGCTGCACAAGGGCGGCGTGGTGGACGAGGTGGGCTTCGTGATCGAGGGGCGGCTGGACGCCACCTGGGGCGACACGGTACTCAACACCGTCACACCCGGCGGCCTGGTGGGCGAGATCAGCTACCTGACCGGCAAACACGCCTCGGCCGATGTCAGTGCCGGCACCGACACCCGCCTGTTTGTGCTGACCCATGGCGTGCTCGACAAGATCAAGCTGGAGCGCCCGGACCTGCACACCAAGCTGATGTACGTGCTGGGCCGCGAGGTGGCGCAGAAGCTCGCCAACTCCAACCACCTGGTGACGGCCTCGCGGTTCTGACCTGGCCGCACCCCATGGGTTATGGTCGCGCCATGGCCTCAGCCCCCGACGAATTCGCCCTGTACTGCTGCGAACTGCTGTCGGGCCTCGGACCGTGCCGGGCGCGGCGCATGTTCGGCGGCTGGGGCCTGTCGGTGGATGGGCTGAACGTGGGCATCATCGCCTGGGACACGCTCTACCTCAAGACCAACGCCGAGACCCAGCCCGCCTGGCTGGCCGCCGGCGCCAGTGCCTTCGTGTACGAAGCCAAGGGCCGGCCGGTGGCCCTGAATTACCACACGGTGCCGGCCGAGGCCATGGAGTCGCCGGAACTCATGCTGCCCTGGGCGCGGCTGGCGCTGCAGGCGGCGCTGGCCGCCCGCGCGCCCAAGCCAAGCCGCGCGCGCGCGGCCGCCGCTCAGGGCGGGTTGGACTCGAAGCGCGACAGGACCCGGCCCCGCCCCGCCACCAGGAAACCCGACAGGTAGGTGCCATAGGCGGCCAGGCCCCATGCCAGGCGGCCCAGCGCCGCCGCTGTGCCCGCCAGCGCCCGCCCCAGCTCACGGCCCGGGGCGGCCACCTCGGACTGCCAGCGCGAGGGCACTGCCGCCACGCACGTGGTCGGGAGCACCCAGTCAAAACGCACGGGCGTGTCGCCCCAGGCCTCGATCACCAGGCGTTCACCCGGCGCCACGGCGAGCGACTCACCGGCCGCCAGCACATGGTCCCCGAAACGGCGCGCGCTGGCGTCCAGCGGCGCGTCGGTGGTGGCCCACACGCGGCCACACACCACCTTCAAGGTGCCGGCCTCGCGCGGGCGCATGGCCACGGTGCGGCCCGGCGCCAGGCTCCACAGCCCGGTGCATGCCGGGCCAACGGCGGCCATGGAGAGAGAGGTGGGGTGTGACATGACGGACTCCTGTAATCGCATTTCGGGAATGAATGATCTCGCGCCACGCCACGCCAGTCCAATGAAATGGGGATAAGCTATTGATTCGCTTTTCACATCAATGTCCGCCACCCCGCCATGCAGCTCACCAGCAGCCACCCCCGCACCCGCCCCATCGCCGTGGGCCACCTGCGCGCCTTCGAGGCGGTGGCGCGGCACCTGAACTTCCGCGCCGCCGCCGAGGAACTCTCGCTCACCCAGAGCGCGGTCAGCCGGCAGATACAGGCGCTGGAAGACGAGGTCGGCACCGCGCTGTTCCTGCGCCACACGCGGGCGGTGGAAATCACCGGCGCCGGCGCACAGCTGCTGCGCGCCACCACCCAGTCGCTGGAGCAGATCGATGCCGCCGTGCGCCACATCCGCCAGCGCATTGGACGCAAGAGTGTGGCCATCACCACCTGGGCCTCGTTCGCGTCGATGTGGTTGATCCCGCGGCTGGAAGCCTTCCAGACCGAACACCCCGACATCGACATCCGCATCGACGCCACCGACGCGTCGGTGGACCTGGGCACGGCCGACATCGACCTGGCGCTGCGCTACTCGGTGCCCCAGAACGTGCCGGCCGGCGCCTGGCGCATGTTCGGCGAACAGCTCACGCTCGTGGTGAGCCCCTGGCTGCTCAAGCAGAACGGCATCGCCCGGGTGGAAGACCTGGCCCGCTTCACACTCATCGAGGCCGGCGACGCCCACCGCAGCCGCCACCTGGAATGGCTGACCTGGCAGCGCTGGCTGGACCAGCAACTGCAGGCAGGCACCCCCGGCCGCAAGGCGACCAAGTTCGCCCCCAAGCGCTGGCTCTATTTCAACTACGCCAACCAGATCGTGCAGGCCGCGCTGACCGGCCAGGGCGTGGCGCTGGCGCGTTTGCCGCTGGTGGCCGAGCACCTGGCCAACGGCGACCTGGTGGAGCCGCTGCCCCAGACCCGGCTCGATTCACCCCTGGCCTACTGGCTGATGGTGGCCCCGCGCAGCGCGCAGCGGCCCGAGGTCAAGGCCTTCTGCGACTGGCTCAAGCGCCAGGCCGAGGCCACCCGCCATGCCATCGGCGACGTGGCCGACCCGGAAACGCTTGTGAATTCGGATTGATCTTGAGTCCCCATCCTGTCGGAACAAGCCCGATGTGCCGCCGGGCCGCCCCAAGACACATCAGCCCCCACGGGGGGCAGCGACCCGCGCAGCGGTGGAGCGTGGGGGCCTCAGTCTTCAGGTCAGCGGCCAGACCACGCCGTTGTCGTTCAATATCGCATCCAGCGGCACGTCGTGTGGCTCGGGCTCGAGGTCGGGCAGGAAGCCGTCGGTGAAGCCCAGACCGACCGTGAACGGCTTGGGCCGCAGCGCGGCCAGGGTGCGGTCGTAGAAACCACCGCCATAGCCCAGGCGGTAGCCGCCGGGCGCGTAACCCACGCAGGGCACGAACAGCAGCGTGGGCTGGATGATCTCGGTGTCCTTGGGCTTGGGGATGCCGTAGGCATCCTCCTCCATCGGGCAACCCGGGTACCAGGTGTAGAAGGTCAGGGTCTTGTCGACCTTGTTGACCACCGGCAGGCCGATGCGGCGGTGCCGGGCCGCGCCTTTGGCGTCCTCCTCGCGGCCGGCCTCCTGCCAGCGGAACAGCGCCGGCAGCGGATCGAACTCGCCCTTGATGGGCCAGTAGGCGCCGATCACGGCGTCGGGCCGCGAGATCAGCCACACACGCATCACGCGCTGCAGCTGCTCGGAGCGCCAGATGCGGTCGTCCATGCGCTGGCGCTGGTCGATCAGCTGCTGGCGCCAGGCGGCTTTTTGCGCCGCCCTGGAAGCCTGGGATTCGCCAGGGGAAAACGGTTCTGGCGCCGCGTTGTTATCCATAATCACCTTATGTGGATGAAAAGCTTGCAACAAGGATTGTTGTGCATTTTGATGGCCGCCGGCCCGGCCGGTGTGGCGCATGCGCAATCCGAGCCCCTGACGGCAGGCGACAACCTGATGCTGGAACTGCGCGAGGCCTTCCGCCGGGGCGATGCCCGGGCCCTGGCGCAAAAGCTGCCCCAACTCAACCGCCACCCGCTGGCGCCGCTGGCGGCCTACTGGGACATGAAGCTGCGGCTGGAGTGGGCCGGCAACGACGAACTGCGGTCCTTCCTCGACAACACCCGCGGCAGCTACTACGAGGACCGGCTGCGCAACGACTGGCTGTTGCTGCTGGGGCGGCGCGGCGACTGGGCCACCTTCACCACCGAGTTGCCGCTCTACCGCATGAACGACGACCGCGAGGTGCAGTGCTACGCCCTGTTGGCCCAGCACCTGGGCGGGCAGGCCGACGTCGCCCCGCAGGTGCGTGAACGCTGGATGGCCCAGAAGGCCGCCGACGAGGGCTGCGCCACCGCCGCCCGCACCCTCATCAAGGCCGAGCGACTGCCCGCCCTGGCGGCCTGGCAGCGCGCCCGCCAGGGCATGGAGAACGGCAACCAGCGGGTGGCCACGCAGGCCGTGGGCCTGCTCAACCCCGACTGGGTGGCCACGGTCAACGACATCTACAACAGCCCGGCCCGCTACCTCGACGACAAGCTCACCGCCATCCGCCCGCGCACCAAGGAGTTCGTCACGCTGGCGCTGGTGCGGCTGGCCGCCACCGACATGGAGGCGGCACAGGATGAACTGCAGAAGGCCCGCTGGCGGGTCCAGCTCAACGACGAGGAGCGCGGCTGGGTCTGGGGGGTGCTCGGCAAGCGCAGCGCGCAAAAGCTGGCCGACAACGCGCTGGACCTCTACGCCCGGGCGCGCGACGAACACCTGAGCGACGAGCAGCGGGCCTGGAAGGTGCGCGCCGCGCTGCGCGCGGGGCAATGGGGCGTGGTGCGCGAGACCATCGCCGCCATGACCGAGGCACAGCAACGCGACCCGGGCTGGACCTACTGGATGGCCCGCGCGCAACAGGCGCAAGGCAGCCCCGAGGCCCAGGCGCTGGCCCGCCCGCTGTTCGAACGCATCGCTGGCAGCACCGGCTTCTATGAACAGCTCGCGCTGGAGGAGCTGGGCCAGAAGATCGCGGTGCCACCCGCGCCGCCGCCCTTGACCGCCGATGAAAAAGCCGCCGCGCTGAGCCACCCTGGCCTGTCGCGCGCGCTGCACGCCATCCGCATCGGCCTGCGCGCCGAAGGCGTGCGCGAGTGGAACTACAGCACCAACCTGCACAGCCCCGGCGGCATGCCCGAGCGCGAGCTGCTGGCCGCGGCCCAGCTGGCCTGTGACCGTGCCGTGTGGGACCGGTGCATCAACACCAGCGAGCGCACCCGGGCCGCCATCGACTTCAGCCAGCGCTACCCCACGCCCTTCCGCGAGGCGGTGCTGCGCCGCAGCCGCGACATCGGCATCGACCCCGCCTACGTCTACGGCCTGATCCGCCAGGAAAGCCGCTTCGTGATGGACGCCCGTTCCCACGTGGGCGCCTCGGGCCTGATGCAGGTGATGCCGGCCACCGCCAAATGGACCGCGCGCAAGATCGGACTGGACAACTTCCAGCCGCACCAGATCAGCGACCACGACACCAACATCACCATCGGCACCGCCTACCTGAAGCTGGCGCTCGACGACTTCGAGGGCTCCATGCCCATGGCGGCCGCGGCCTACAACGCCGGCCCCGGCCGTCCGCGCACCTGGCGCAATGGCCCGCTGCTGGAAGCCGCCGCCTGGGCCGAGACCATCCCCTTCGACGAAACGCGCGACTACGTGAAGAAGGTGCTCTCCAACACCACCAGCTACGCGGCGCTGCTCAGTGGCCAGGCCCAATCGCTCAAGGCCCGGCTGGGCTGGGTGGGGCCACGCGCCGCCACCGCGCAGACCGTCAACCGGGACCTGCCGTGAGCGGCGCGCCGGGCCGCCCCACACCAGCGCTCATCGTCCCTCCAGCGCCCCGCCGCGTGCTGGTGCTGGGTGGCACCGGGTTCGTGGGCAGCGTGTTGTGCGAACACCTGGCGCGCGCCGGCTGGCAGACCACCGTGCCCACCCGACGCCTGGCCCACGCCCGCCACGTGCAGCACCTGCCCGGCCTGCTGGTGCTGCCGGCCGATGTGCACCGCCCGGGCACGCTGGAACGCCTGCTGCCGGGCCACGACGCCGTCGTCAACCTGGTGGCCGTGCTGCATGGCAGCGAAGCCCGGTTCGAAAGGGCCCACGTGGCCCTGCCGCGCCAGCTGGCGCAGGCCTGTCAGGCACAGGGCGTGCGCCGGCTGGTGCATGTCAGCGCCCTCGGGGCCGAGCCCCAAGGCCCGTCGATGTACCAGCGCAGCAAGGCCGCGGGCGAAGCGGTGTTGCGTGCCGCGGCGCTGGAACTGACGGTGCTGCGCCCCAGCGTGATCTTTGGCGCCCACGACCATTTCCTCAACCTGTTCGCCCGGCTGCAGGCGCGGCTGCCGGTGTTGCCGCTGGCGGGAGCCCACGCCCGCTTCCAGCCGGTGTGGGTGGACGACGTGGCGCGCGCGCTGTTGTTCTGCCTGCAACATCCCGAGACGGCCGGCCAGACCATCGAGTGCGCCGGCCCCGAGGTGCTGAGCCTGGCCGATCTGGTGCGCCTGGCGGGGCACCATGGCAGCCGGCCACGGCCCGTCATCCCGCTGCCACCTTCCCTGGGCCGTCTGCAGGCCGCTCTGATGGAGCTGGCCCCCGGCGAACCGCTGATGAGCCGGGACAACGTCGACTCGATGCGGGTCGACAACGTCGCCAGCGGCACGTTGCCTGGCCTGGACACGCTGGGCATCACGCCGGCCTCGGTGCATGCCGTGGCGCCCACCTACCTGGGCCCGCGCGGCCCACACGGCGTGCTGGACGCCTACCGCGGACACCGGCGCGCGCGGTGACGCCGCGCCCCACAACCGGTGCCCCACGCGCTGGGGCCAAGGGCGGCGCATCAATCGCGCGGCCATCGCGCATCAATCCGGGGCGCTGTGCCCGCTAACATGGACCGCTGCAACACGGAGGCCCCCATGCTCAAGCTCTACATCGGCAACAAGAACTACTCGTCCTGGTCCATGCGCCCCTGGGTGCTGATGCGCCAGGCCGGCATCGCCTTCGAGGAGGTGATGGTCCGCTTCGACTCCTTTGACGCCGGCTCCGACTTCAAACGTGCCCTGCAGGGCCTGAACCCGGTCGGCAAGGTGCCGGTGCTGGTGGACGGCGACCTGGTGATCTGGGACACCCTGGCCATCGCCGAGTACCTGGCCGAGCGCTTCCCTGAAAAAGCCCTCTGGCCCGCCGACGTGAAAGCCCGCGCCCGCGCCCGCAGCGTCTGCGCAGAGATGCACTCAGGCTTCGGTGCCCTGCGCAGCACCTGCCCCATGAACATCGAGGCCACCCTGCCCGAGGTGGGCGCGCTGGCCTGGCGCGACAAGCCCGCCCTGCGCGCCGACGTCGCCCGGATCGAAGCCATGTGGAGCGGCCTGCTGCAGCAACACGGCGGCCCCCTGCTGTTTGGCGCCTTCGGCATCGCCGACGCCTACTTCGCCCCGGTCTGCATGCGCCTGCGCACCTACGGCCTGCCGGTGTCCGACACCGTGCGCGCCTATGTCGACCGCGTGGCCGCCCTGCCCGGCGTGGCCGCCTGGACGGACGGCGCCCTGGCCGAACGCGATTTCCTCGACTTCGAGGAACCCTACCGCCTGCGGCGCTGACCCAGGAGCGACTTCGCCACCCTGCCCGAGCCGCCTTACTACGCGGTCATCTTCTCGTCGCAGCGCACCCCGGGCGAGGCCGGCTACGGCGACATGGCCGAGCGCATGGTCGAACTGGCCTCCGGGCAGCCCGGCTTCCTGGGCGTGGAGAGCGCGCGCGACGGTGGCGGCTTCGGCATCACCGTCTCGTACTGGCGCGACCTGGAGGCCATCGCCGCCTGGCGCCGACACGCCGAACACCGTGTGGCCCAGGAGCGCGGCCGCAGCAGCTGGTACGCCCACTACGAGCTGCGCGTGGCCCAGGTCGAGCGCGCCCACGGCGGCCCGGCCGGCTGACGGCTCTCCTACACTCGGCGGCATGCAAACCTATCTCGTGGGCGGCGCCGTGCGCGATGCCCTGCTGGCTTCGGACGACGCCCACCCCCATGTGTCGCACAGCGACCGCGACTGGGTGGTGGTGGGCGCCACGCCCGAGGCCCTTGCCGCCCAGGGCTACCTGCCGGTGGGCCGCGATTTCCCGGTCTTTCTGCACCCGCGGACGCGCGAGGAATACGCCCTGGCCCGCACCGAGCGCAAGACGGCGCGCGGCTACCACGGCTTCGAGTTCCAGGCCCGGCCCGACGTGACGCTGGCGCAGGACCTGGCCCGGCGCGACCTCAGCATCAACGCCATGGCCGTGGCCAGCGAGGACCTGGACGCCGACGGCGGTTTCGACACCGCCCGGGTCATCGACCCCCATGGCGGCCGGGCCGACCTGCGCGACCGGGTGCTCAGGCACGTGACCGGCGCCTTCGCCGAAGACCCGGTGCGCATCCTGCGGCTCGCGCGTTTCGCGGCGCGTTTCCCCGGCTTCAACGTGGCGCCCGACACCCAGGCGCTGATGCGCCACATGGTCGCCGACGGCGAGGTCGACCACTTGGTGCCCGAACGCGTGTGGCAGGAGCTGGCCCGCGGCCTGATGGAGCAGCGCCCCAGCCGCATGCTGGAGGTGCTGCGTGGCTGTGGCGCCCTGCGCGTGCTGCTGCCCGAGCTGGACCGCCTGTGGGGTGTGCCCCAGCGCGCCGACTACCACCCCGAGGTCGACACCGGCGTGCACATGGGCCTGGTGATGGACATGTGCGCGCGGCTGGGCGCACCGCTGGCGGTGCGTTTCGCCTGCCTGTGCCACGACCTCGGCAAGGGCACGACCCCGGTCGACGTGCTGCCCCGCCACATCGGCCACGAACAGCGCAGCGTGACCCTGCTGCGCGCCGTCTGCGAGCGCCTGCGCGTGCCCCGCGACTGCAAGGAACTGGCCGAGGTGGTGGCACGCGAGCACGGCAACCTCCACCGCAGCGGCGATTTGGGCGCCGCCGCCGTGCTGCGCCTGCTGGAGCGTTGCGACGCGCTGCGCCGGCCCGAGCGCTTCGACGAGGTGCTGCTGGCCTGCGAATGCGACGCCCGGGGCCGCCTCGGCCTGGACGAACAGGCCTACCCCCAGGCCACGCGCCTGCGCGGCGCGCTGCAGGCCGCCCTGGCCGTGCGCACCAGCGACATCGCCAGCGAGGCGGCGGCCCGCCTGCCGGCCGGCGCCAGGAACCCCGGCCCGGCCATCGCTTCGGCCATCGAGGACGCGAGGCTGGCGGCCGTCACCGCCCACCTGGCCTCCCTGGCCTGAGAGCCCCCATGCCCTTGCCGCCCAGACACCTGGCCCTGGCCTTGCTCATCATCGTGGTGTGGGGGCTGAACTTCGCCGTCATCAAGGTCGGCCTGGTGGGCGTGCCGCCGCTGCTGCTGGGCGCCCTGCGCTTCCTGCTGGCGGTGTTCCCGGCCCTGCTCTTCGTGCGCCCTCCCAAGCTGCCGCTGCGCCTCTACCTGGTCTACGGCCTGACCATTTCGGTCGGCCAGTTCGCGCTGCTGTTCAGCGCCATTTCGGTGGGCATGCCCACGGGCCTGGCCTCGCTGGTCCTGCAGGCGCAGTCCTTCTTCACATTGGTGCTGTCGGCGTTGTGCCTCAACGAACGCTGGAAGCCCAGCCAGCTCGCCGGGCTGGCGCTGGCGGGCGTGGGCCTGGCGATGATCGGCAGCGCCCACGGCCAGGCCATGCCCCTGCTGGGCTTCCTGCTCACGGTGGCGGCCGCCTTCGCCTGGGCCAGCGGCAACGTGGTGTCACGCTTCGTGGCCCGCCACGGGCCCATGAACCAGTTCGCCTTTGTGGTCTGGGCCGGCCTGGTGCCGCCGATCCCCTTCCTGCTGCTGTCGCTGTGGCTGGAAGGGCCGCAGGCCATCGCCGCGGCGCTGCAGGGCTTTGGCTGGGCGTCCTTCGGCGCCGTGGCCTACCTGGCCTGGGCCGCCACGCTGCTGGGCTACGGCCTGTGGACCTGGCTGCTGGCGCGCCATCCGGCCAACCAGGTGGCGCCGTTTTCGCTGCTGGTGCCGGTCGTGGGCCTGAGCACCGGCTGGCTGCTGTTCGACGAGCAACTGCTGCCGGTGCATTTCGCGGGTGGTGCGCTGCTGATGGCGGGCCTGCTGGTCAACCTGTGGGGCGAGCGCTGGCTGCGCCGCCTGAAAAACGCCTGACGCGCCTGGGGTTCAGGCGTGGCCACGTGCCCAGCGCACGATGTCGGCCACGCCCAGGGCGCCGGGCTGGCGCGCCACTTCACGGCCGCCCCGGAACAGGGCCAGGGTGGGGATGCTGCGGATCTGCAGCCGCGCGGCAAGCTGCTGCGCTTCTTCGGTGTTGACCTTGACCAGGCGGAAGTCCGGCTCCAGCTGTCGGGCCGCGGCCTCGAACTGCGGCGCCATCGTGCGGCAGGGACCACACCAGGGCGCCCAGAAGTCGACCAGGATGGGCACGTCGCTGCGCGCCACGTGGCGGGCAAAACCGGCCTCGTCCAGCGCCAGCGGCTTCCCGGAGAACAGGGGCTGGTGGCATTTGCCGCAATCGGGCGCCTGGTCCCGCTGCGCAGGGCTCACGCGGTTGGTGGTGTGGCAGTGGGGGCAGACGATGTGCTGGCTTGAACTCACGCGGGGCTCCAATCGGGAAGGCCACCAACTGCGGTCCGCCCGGGCCGATTTCAAGCCGATCAGACGACTTTCGCGATCAGCGCGGCCACCAGGCTCAGCAGCACCGTGCTGCCGATGGGCAGAAAAATCTCACGCCCGAACAGGCGGAACCTGAAGTCGCCCGGCAAGCGGCCCAGGCCCACACGCTCCAGCCAGGCCGACAGGCCTTGGACCAGCAGCAGCGCGAGAAAGATGACGATGAGCCAGCGGATCAAGGCGAGCGATCAGAGCGTGTGCACCCGGTCGCCCTGGGCAAAACCCAGCGGCTCCCAGCCGGCGGCGCTGGCCTCGGGCGCGAAGGCCAGCACCTTGAACAGCTCACCCATCTCGTGCTCGTGCAGCAGCTTCATGGCCTGTGCGCGCTCGGTCACAGAGGCCGCCGCCGCCAGGTCCACCAGCCCGCAGTTGATGAGGAAGCGCGCCTGGCTGGCGTAGCCCAGCACCTGCTGGCCGGCGTCCTGCGCGGCCAGGGCGATGCCGGTGAAGTTGACGTGGGCGGTGATGTCCTTGGCGCCCACCTCGACCAGCGGGTTGCCGTCCGCGCGGTGTCCCTGGTGGCACATCAGCGTGCCCATGTGGCGCTGCGGATGGTAGTACTCACTCTCCGGAAAACCATAGTCGATGAAGAAGGCCGCGCCGCGCACCAGGTGCTCGGACAGGCTTTTGACGAAGGCCTCGGCCTGCGGGTGGACCTCGGTCAGGTAGTCCTGCGGACCCTCGGGTTCCACCGGCGGGCGCAGTGGGGTGGGCCGGTCGGCCCAGGCCCAGGCGTCGCCATCGGCCACCACGCCACGCTCGTGCCACGCCCCGCGCACCCGGTGCAGCAACTGCACCGGCATGGCGTCCAGCACCTCGTTGCCCAGCACCACCCCTTCGATCCGGTCTGGCCAGGCGCTTTCCCAGACCACGCGGCCGGCATGGCCCGCCAGCGTTCCCTGCTGGCGCTCGCGCAGGCTGCCCGAAAGCTCGACGATGTGGTAGCGCACGCGGTCGTGCCGTTCGTCGGCCGCCAGCGCATCCAGCACCTGCCGCGCCAGGGCACCGGTGCCGGCGCCAAATTCCCAGATGTCGGTGGTGCCGGTGGCCAGCAGCGCCTGCGCCACCTGCACCGCGAGCGCGCGGCCGAACAGCGGCGACAGCTCGGGCGCGGTGACAAAATCGCTGCCCGACCCGGGCATGGCGCCGAATTTGGGCAGGCTGCCCGCGTAATAGCCCCCCTCGGGGGCATACAGCGCCAGCGCCATGAAGCGGTCGAAGGGCAGCCAGCCGCCGGCCGCGTCGAGTGCACGGTGCAGGGCGGCGCTCAGGGGCGACGGGTGGCTGGGGGCTTCGGTGGCGGGCGGCATGGCGCGGATTATGCGGCGCGGCCCGCGGGTCTTGCCCCCCTCGCGGCATGGCCCGCCGCGGAAACCGCGACAATCACGCCCTGGCGCCGGCGGCGCCCAAGCAAGACATGTCATGAACAAACGGGTATTGGTCACGGGCGGCGCGCTCCGGCTGGGGGCGCTGATCTGCACCCAGTTCGCGCAGGCGGGCTGGGAAGTGTGGTGCCACCACGCCCGTTCGGGCGAGGCCGCGCACACGCTGCAGGCCCGGCTGCGCGGCCAGGGCCTGCTGGTGCACACGGTGCAGGCCGATCTGGCCGACGAGGCCCAGCGCGGGCGGCTGGTCCAGGAGATCACCGACGGCGCCGGCCCCCTGCATTGCCTGGTCAACAACGCCTCGCTGTTCGAGCCCGACACCGGGCTGGGTTTCGAGCCGGCGCTGGCGCGTTCGCAGCTGGAGGTGAACTTGATCGCGCCGCTCTCGCTGGCGCGCGACCTGGCCCGCCAGATGGCCGCCCAGGCCGCGCCCGAGGACGCCAGCGTGATCCACATCCTGGACCAGAAGGTGTTCAACCTCAACCCGGATTACTTCTCCTACTCCATCAGCAAGCTGGCGCTGGAGCGCGCCGTGGCCCTGCAGGCCCAGGCCCTGGCGCCGCACGTGCGCGTCTGTGGCGTGGCGCCCGGCCTGATGTTCCTGAGCGGACCGCAGGCGCAGGACAACTTCGACCGCGCCAGCCGCGTCAACCTGCTGCGCCGCCCCATCGACCCGGCCGACGTGGCCCGCACCTGCCTGTTTCTGGCTCAAACCCCCTCCATCACCGGCAGCACGGTCAGTGTGGACAACGGCCAGCACCTGGTGCCGCTGGAGCGCGACGTGATGTTTGTGGTGGACGAGCTGATGGCCGCCCCCAGCACCCCATGACCCCACACACACCCACCCTGGCCGAGCTGCAGCTGCGCTGCCGCAAGCTCTTCCTGCGCAAGCTGGAGGTGCTGGCCCACATCGGCGCGCACGACTTTGAAAAAGGCGTGCCGCAGCGCCTGTGGATAGACGTGGATCTCTACGTGCCCTTCGAGCGCTCCACGCCGACCCAGGACCGCCTGCACGAGGTGGTGGACTACGACTACGTGCGCGACGTGGTGGCCGCGCGCATCGCCCAGGGCCACGTGGAGCTGCAGGAAACCCTGTGCGACGACCTCGCCACGCGGCTGCTGGCCCACCCCGGCGTGCGCGCCCTGCGCCTGTCCACCTGCAAGCCCGACGTCTACCCCGACACCGAAGCGGTGGGGGTGGAGGTCTGGCGCATCAAGCCCGACGAGGCACCCCGACCATGACCACGAGCGACGCGCCCCGCACCGGCCAACAAATCCTCACCTTGACCGGCTTGCGCTTTGACGCCAACCTCGGCATCCTGGACCATGAGAAGACCGGCCCGCAGCCGATCCAGGTGGACGCCGAGCTGAACCAGGGCACGCAGCCGCTGCTGCCCCACGACGACGACATCGGCCACGTGCTCGACTACCGCAAGGTGCGCCAGATCATCATCGACGAGTGCACCGCCGAGCACGTGAACCTGCTGGAAAGCCTGATCGGCAAGCTGGCCCACCGCCTGATGCGCCTGCCCGGCGTGCTCGGCGTGCGGGTGCGCATCGCCAAGCTGGAAATTTTTGAAGACTGTGAAGTGGCCATCCGCATGGAAAGTGGCCAGTGGTGAGGAACCCATGAACACCGAGACCTGGATCGAAGACACCCACGTGGCCGCCGACAGCGCGCCCAAGAACACCCTGAAGATCGAGCGTGAGGACCACAAGCTCGAAAAACGCCTGTGCCGCGAGGTCGGACGCGCCATCGTCGACTACAACATGATCGAGGACGGCGACAAGGTCATGGTCTGCGTCTCGGGCGGCAAGGACAGCTACGCCATGCTGGACATCCTGCTCAAGCTGCAGGCGCGCGCGCCCATCCACTTCGACCTGATCGCGGTCAACCTCGACCAGAAGCAGCCCGGGTTCCCCGACCACGTGCTGCCCGAGTACCTGGCGAAAGTGGGCGTGCCCTTCCACATCGAGAACCAGGACACCTACTCCATCGTCAAGAAGGTGATCCCCGAGGGCAAGACCATGTGCAGCCTGTGCAGCCGGCTGCGCCGCGGCATCCTCTACCGCGTGGCGGGCGAGCTGGGCGCGACCAAGATCGCCCTGGGCCACCACCGCGACGACATGCTGCAGACCCTGCTGCTCAACATGTTCTTCGGCGCCAAGCTCAAGGGCATGCCGCCCAAGCTGGTGAGCGACAACGGCGAACACATGGTGATCCGACCCATGGCCTACGTCGCCGAGCGCGACCTGTCCCGCTGGGCCGAGGTGCGCGACTTCCCCATCATCCCCTGCACCCTGTGCGGCAGCCAGGAAAACCTGCAGCGCAAGCAGGTGGGCAACATGCTGCGCGAGTGGGAGAAGAAATATCCCGGCCGGGTGGAGAACATGTTCACCGCGCTGCAGAACGTGGTGCCCAGCCACCTCATGGACCGCGGCCTGCACGACTTCGCCGGCCTGCACGCCACCGGCGTGCCCGACGAGGATGGCGACAAGGCCTTCGACGACGAGCCCCTGCCCAGCGCTCCCGGCCTGCCCGAGCGCGCGGTCATCCCGCTGGTGCAAGAGGCCTGACGCCATGCGCCGCCGGCTCAGCACTATGCTGCTCGCCACCGCCGCGCTGCTGGGCGGCTGCGCCAGCGTGATGCGGGTGGACAACGAGGTGCAGAGCTTCCCGCAATGGCCAGCAGGTGCG
The DNA here is from genome assembly GCF_038440225.1 of Hydrogenophaga sp. OTU3427. Lineage (NCBI taxonomy): Bacteria > Pseudomonadati > Pseudomonadota > Betaproteobacteria > Burkholderiales > Comamonadaceae > Hydrogenophaga > Hydrogenophaga sp. OTU3427. Next base: position 16,078 of record NZ_JASATI010000007.1, read on the forward strand.
CCCCAGCGCGGCGACCGCTTCGCCTTCGAGCGCCTGCCTTCCCAGCAGTCGGCCGCGCCCAGCCCGGGCCAGGACGGGCTGGAGCTGGCGGTGCGTGACGCGCTGGTCGGCTGGGGCATGCAATTGCCCGTGGGACAGGCATCGGTGCGCTGGCTGGTGCAGGTGAAGGCGGGCGGCCAGCGCCTGCCCCGCGCGCCCTGGGACCCCGACCCCTGGGACCGCGCGCAGTGGCGCATCTCGGGCGGCATCGGCTTCGGTGGGCGGCACGGCGGCATCGCGCTGGGCTTCCCCCTGCTGAACCTGGAGCACCCCTATTACTTCCGCGAGATCGCGGTGGTGCTGCGCGACGCGGCCAGCGGCCGGGTGGTTTATGAGACGCGGGCCCGCCACGACGGCCGCTGGAACGACAGCCCGGCGCTGTGGAACGCCATGGTGCAAGGCGCGATGCGCGACTTCCCCACGCCACCGGCGGGGGTGCGCCAGGTCAACATCGACATCCCGCGCTGAGCCGCGCTGGGCGCGTGTTCACACGGTCTTCAGGCCTGTGCCGCCAGGGCGTTCAGGCGCTCGATCATCATGCCGCCGACGCGCTCACGCGAATGGCTCTGGCGGATCGCGGCCATCGCCTGCCGGCTGACGCTGTCCCGCCGGGCGGGGTTGGAGAAGATCTCGCGCATCAGCTCCACCGCGTGCTCCAGGTCGGGCTCTGCCCAGACCTGCCCCTCCCAATGCGGATAGGCGCCCTCGGGCACCGCCGTCAGCTCGTAGCGCACCAGGCAGGCACTGGCGGCGTCCATGAAATCCATGTTCCCCGAGTAGCCGGTGGCGATCACCGGTTTGCCCAGGTACATCGCCTCCGCCATGCCCAGGCCAAAACCTTCCGACCGGTGCAGGCTCACGTAGCAGTCACAGACCTGGATCAGGCCGTAGGCCGCGTCCCGTGACATGGCTTCGTCGAGCAGGTGGATGCGCGGATCGCTGGCGATACCGGCCTTGAGCGCGGCGAGCTCCTCGGGGTACTGGTCGCCGTACATGGTCTTGATGACCAGGCCCACGCCGGACGCCGGCGGCGGGAAGGCCCGCTGAAAGGACGCCAGCACGGCCTGCGGGTTCTTTCTCGCGGTGTAGGAGTGGAAGTCGTAGCTGAACAGGAACAGGAAAGGCTGCGCCGGCAGGCCAAAGCTGGACCGCGCATACACCCCCTCGACGGCAAACTCGATCGCCACCGGCATGTGGACAACGGGCCGTGGCGACACGCGGGACAGGGCATCCTGCACGAAGCGCGAGGGCGCCCACAGTTCATGCACCAGCTCGAAGGCCGCCCGCCAGGCCACGGGGAAATGGGGCAGCTCCCAGAACCAGCATCCGATGCGGTAGCGCCCCTCGGTGTTCGTGGGGCCCAGCAGGTTCTGAACGACCGGCATCTGGTCGGCGTTGACGCAATACAGCTGGAAAGGGTGGGCGCCCGGAGCCGCCACCACGGGCAGCGCGGTCTGGTCGTTCTCCTGGTAGGCCGCCCCCGCCTGGACCGCCATGACATCCACCGGATAGCCCTGGCTGCTCACCGCCGCCACGCAGGCCCGTGCAATTTCGGCAACGCCGAACGCGCCCCTGGCGTAGCCGACGACCGTGATGCCATGACCCTGCCCGGCCGCCCCCTCCCCGCCTCCACGCGGACCCTCGGACGACGGGGTGGTGTGGAAAGCCGCCCCCTTGAGGACCGCGAGCACGCGGGGCGGCAACCACCGGGTCACCTGCTGCCCCAGACCGGGATGACGGGCGTACAGGCGATGCAGTTGCAGCGACACCCAGCGTCCGGGGTGCCTGAGCATCAGGCCCGGCTGGCCGCGCACCTGGTCGACCGGGCGGCTGGCCGCCACCCACCGCTCGTCCACGCCGTAGAGGCTGGCACCGGACTCGACAAACCAGTGGACGTAGGCGCGCTGGGCGCTGTCGTGCGTGAGGTCGAAGTGGCGTTGCAGCTCCGGCTGGTGCAGGTACAGGCCGTACATGAAACGGGTCACGGCACGGTTGCCCCGCAGCCGCGGCTCGATGGCATTGAAATAGGCGTCCCCATAGGCGTCGAAGGGGTCGATCTGGCGCTGATCGCCGGCATCGTCCAGGAAGCGCCGGAAATAGTGCCTCATGGCCGGGTGGATGGGCACCCCGTCGCGGCAGAAGCCATGGGCATAAGGACAGGCCGACCACGCCGCATGGCCGTTCGCCTGCAGCCGCTCGACATACAGGCGCCACAGGGGGGCGACCTCGCCCAGGTTGATCGGGGAGTAGCGGTTCTGGTGCTTGGAGAACACCAAGGTGTTGTCCGGGTCGACACCACTGAAATGGAAGAAACACAGCGGCCGGTCATCGACCATCCAGCGCCCTTGCACCTGCTGGACTCGCCGCGCCGGCAGGTTCCAGTACGCGACGTTGAACTCGGGGTCGCGCAGGATGTGGACACCCGGAAAAAGACCAGGCACCAGATCCACCCACTTCTGGTCGGTGAAGAGGCCGTTTTCCAGATCGACGACGGCGCGCCGCTCCAGGCGATCGCACCACCATGGGATCAGCCCATTGCCCAGTGCGCCGCGCGACAGGCCGATGAAACCGAGGTTGTACGCGCCCACCCGCAACATCGTTTCCTCGTCGGGCTGGCCACCATCGTCGATGCGGGCGGTCAGGTGTGGCGTCAGCACCGCCGTCGAACCCGCGTCCAGACATTCGAAGACCCGTGTCATGGGGGCCAGCATCAGGATGTCGGGGTCCAGGTACACCACCTGCTCGGCATCGGTGTGTCGAAAAATCCAGCGGAACAGGAAGGGCTTGATGGCGGTGGACAGCTCCATGACGCCATAGCGGTAGGTGAAGGACGCCAGGTCGGGAATGTCCAGCTGCTCCAGCCCCACCACCTCCCACGCCCCCAGGGCCTGGCGCGTGGCGTCGTCGATCTCGTCGCTGATGCCCACCACGATGCGAGCCTCGGGATGGCACTGGGCCACCGATTGGCACAAGGTCCGAGCGTACGCCACGTAATTTCGCGCTACGATTGTAAAAAAAGTTGCAAACTGGCGGCGTTCGGACATGTTCAAGCGGTGGGATGGATCAACGGGCGCACGGAAAGCCCGCGAAGCGGCTCAGAACGTGCTCACGGTCTGAACCAGGCCCATTCTCGCCGACGCGGGACATGCCGGTGGGTCCTCGGGACGGACGCCCTCTCGCGACACCCTTCACCTCTCGTGGGCCCTCATGTTGCCTCCTCGCCAGATCCTTGTTGTTGGAGACATCGGAGGCCACGGCACCTACCACGTCGGTGACGAAGCCATGCTCCAGGCCAACCTGGACCTGCTCGACCGCCTGCTGCCCGGCGCAGGCGTGACCCTGGTCTCCGGCGATCCGTCTTACAGCACCCGCATCTATGGCGTCCCGGCGGTGGCAGGCCTCGGTTTCCTGGGCACCCCGGCGCACCGGGCGCAGGAACTCGACCGCATGGATGGCTGGGTTGGGCAAGCCATGGCCGGCGAGGTCGGCACCCTGCCCCCCGCCCTGCGCGCGGTTCAAGGGTCCGACCTGCTGCTCATCTCGGGCGGCGGCAACCTGAGCAGCAGCTGGCCCCACCTGGTGCTGGAACGGCTCGCACTGGTCCGCATGGCCCGCGCCCACCAGATCCCCGTGCTCATCTGGGGCCAGACCCTCGGCCCCGCCATCGACGATGCGGACGCACCGCTGGTCCACGAGCTGCTGGCAGGCGCCTGCTGGGTCGGCCTGCGGGAGGCCTTCTCCGTCGCGTTGGCCATCGACTGGGGCCTGCCGCCCAGCCAGTTGGACTACCAATTCGACGACGCGATGTTCCTCCCCGGCGCCCCAGGCCCGGCGGCCGCCAGGGCATGGGTGGACCACCCATCGCCGGGCCCGCGCATTGGGCTCACCATGCACCCCCTCAGCGCCGGCACGGACACCGTCCTGGTCGATGCCCTGGCCGCGCAACTGGACGCGGTGGTGAGCCGGCACCGCGCGCGGTTCGCCTTCATTTCGCACGAGCGGCACATGCGTGGCGGCCACGACAACGGCGACCGGATGTTCGGTGAACATCTGCTGGCCCGCATGCAGCATGGTGCCAGCATGGAGGTCTTCGACGTCATGCCCGCGGCCGAAACCGCCTGGTTCACCCGGCAGATGGATGCCGTGGTCAGCACCCGCTACCACCCGCTGGTGTTTGGACTGTCCGGGGCCGTGCCCTGCCTGGGTCTGCCCACCGGGCCCTACACCCTGGCCAAACTGCAAGGCGCCCTGTTGCACGCCGACCTGACGGAGCACCTGCTGCCCCTGGACATTGGCACGGCGCCCCAGTTGGCGGACCGGGTCGCCGGCCTGCTGGCGCAGGCAGACACCCTCCGGGCCCGGCTGCGCCAGCAGCAAGCGCGGTGGCGCACACTGGCGCAGGAGCGTGAACAACGGCTGGCGCGTTTCCTGGCCCACATCGGCGATGGCCCGGTCACCCCACCCGCGGACGGTGGGCGTGTGCTGCAGGACCTGGCACGGGCCCTGATGCTCAGGACCCGGGGCGACGAGGCCAACGGCTGGATCACCCGCGACATGGCCCGCCAGCTGGCCCATTGGCGCAACACGGCGGAGCAGGCCAGCGCCTACGCGCACAGCCTCGAAACGGGCGGCCGCATCCGGCGTTGGCTGGGCTTCTAGGGCCTGTTCACACTATTTTCCCAAGATGCGTTGCGAGTCAAAAAGGCCATGCGCGAGGCGCGAAACGCCACCGGGGCATCTCCCCGGCAAGGCTTCGCAACGCGGCGCATGGCCTTTGTGGCCGCAACCCGAAGGGAAAGGGGTGAACAGGCCCTAGCCCCGCCCCAGGCGGCGCGACAGCCAGCGCAGCGGCGCCAGCCACCCATCCGACCGCCGCAGCTGCGCCTCCAGGCCCTGGGCATAGGCCGTGGCCTCCGCGATGGAGGCGCGCAGGATGGCGCAGTCGTCGCGCAACTGGCGCAGATGGGGATGGACCGGCGGCGCCTGGCCGAAGACGAGGGGGAAACCATCGCCGGTCAATGTGCTCTGGGTGCGCGCATCCATGTAGCAGGCGGTGAAGGCGCGGCGCGACGTGGTCGACGGGTTGACCCCGGAGCGGTGGATCAACCAGTTGTGCAACAGCAGCGCGTGCCCGGGCTCGACTTCCAGCGGCAAGGCCTGGGACTCCGGGCAATGCCGCGCCACATCGTCCGGCAACACCGTGCTGCCATAGGTCCGCAGCAGGCCCAGCCGGTGGCTGCCCGGGATCACTTCCACGCAGCCGTTGGCGACCGTGGCCGGGTCCAGCGCCACCCAGATCGTCACCAGCGGGTCCCGGTCCAGCGCCCAGACATCACCGCCATCCTGGTGCCAGGGCAGCACCGTCCCCTGTTCGGCAGGCTTGTTCATGATCATGGCGCGGAACAAAGACACCCCCGCATGGGGCCCGTACAGGCGCGCGCACACCTCGCGGAACAGGGGATGCTGGACCAGCGGCCGGAACAGCTCGTCGGCCTCCAGGCCCTGGACCTTGCGGTAGCGCAGCGTCGCGCCATCGTCTTGCGCCTGCGCCTGGGGCAACTCCTCGTAGACACCGCCGGTGTCGCGCTGCAGCTGCACCGCCGGGTTGCGCACGGCCCCCAGCGCCAGGTCGTCCGCGCGCTGCTTCAGGGCCTCGACCTGCTCGGCATCCAACACCTGCCCCAGGCGCATGAACCCCGACACGTCGAACGCCTGCCAGTCCTTCTCACCAAGCATGGGGACTTCCTGGTTTGCCGGATCCGCGCTCAGACCGTCTGCCCATACTCTCCCAGCACCCGGCGCAGGGTGCCGGCCAGGTCCTCGGCCACGAACTTGGGCACGTAGGCGTCCGCCCCCACGGTGCGCACGTGGTCCTCGTTGGTGGCGCCCGACAGCGAGGAATGGATCACCACCGGCAGGGCCCGCATCTTGGGGTCCTGCTTGATCATGCGGGTGAGCGTGAAACCGTCCATCTCGGGCATCTCCAGGTCGGTCAGCACCAGGGCCACCTTGTCGTGGATGTCGCGGCCCTGGGCCACACATTCGGCGTTGATGGATTGCAGCTTTTCCCAGGCCTCCTGCCCGGTCTTGCACATCACGTAGGGCAGGTTCATGGCCTGCAGGCCCTGCTCGATCATGGCCCGCGCCACGAAGGAATCGTCGGCTGCCACGATCATGGTGCCGGGCTTGAGCTTCACCTGCGGCCCGACGTTGTCGGGCGTCATCTCGCCGTCGTGGGTGGGCATGACCATGCGCAGGATGGACTCGACGTCCAGCACCTGCACCAGGCGCTGGCCGTTCACGTCGTCATCCAGCCGCGCGATGCTGGTGACCATGCCGCCGGCGGCGCTGTTCTCGGCGCTGAGCACCTGCTTCCAGTCCAGGCGCACGATCTCCTCCACGCCCTCGACGGCAAAGGCCTGCGTGCTGCGCGCGTACTCGGTCACCAGCATGATGTTGTGGCCGGTCTTGGGGATGCAGCCGGTCACCGCCGGCAGGTCGATCACCGGGATGATCTGGCCGCGCAGGTTGACCACGCCCATCACATGCTGGGGCGCGCCCGCCATGGCCGTGACCGGCGGCATGGCCACGATCTCGCGGATCTTGAAGACGTTGATGCCGAACAGCTCGGAGCGCTCGCCGCTGGCGTCGCCACCGAGGCGGAACAACAGCATCTCGAATTTGTTGGAACTCGTGAGCTTGGTCCGCTCGTCGACATCTTGTTGTACGGTATTCATGCGAACGCCTGGCTCCATGGTTGTTGACTTTTGATTCTAGGGAGGAATCATGGGACCACAAACCCATTTTTACCCTCGCCACCCCCCACAACGGTCACATGCGCTGTGGTTGAATTCGGTACCGCGCCCTGGCGCCCATTCCTCAAGCTCCGTGCAACTGACCCGCATCCTTGCCCTGCGCCACGGCGAAACCGCCTGGAACCGCGACACCCGCATCCAGGGCCACATCGACGTGCCGCTCAACGAACGTGGCCGGTGGCAGGCCCGGCGCGCCGCCGAGGCGCTGCGCGACGAGCCCATCGCCGCCGTCTACAGCAGTGACCTGAGCCGTGCCCACCAGACCGCGCAGGCGATCGCGGAGGCACTGGGCCACACGGTGTCCACGCACGCCGGCCTGCGCGAGCGGCACTTTGGCGATTTCGAGGGCAAGACCTGGGCCGAGATCGAGACCGGCTGGCCCGAACAGGCCCTGGCCTGGCGCAAGCGCGTGCCGGAGTTCGCCCCCACGGGCGGCGAAAACCTGCTCACGCTGCGCGAGCGCATCGCCCGCACCGTGAACGAACTGGCCGCCCGCCACCCCGGCGAGCAGGTGGTGATGGTGGCCCACGGCGGCGTGCTCGACGTGTTGTACCGCCTGGCCACCGGCCAGGACATCCAGGCGCCACGCACCTGGGCGCTGGACAACGCCGCCATCAACCGCCTGCTGTGGACCCCCGAGGGCCTGACCCTGGTGGGCTGGGCCGACAGCGGCCACCTGTTGACCGACGCCAACGCGCCGCTGGACGAATCCACCACATGAACCCGCTCGCCCGGCCCGGCGACCGCATCGCCGCCATCGACACCCCCGCCCTGGTGCTGGACCTTGACGCCATGGAGCGCAACCTGGCGCGTTTGGCCGGTTTCGCGCGCGAGCGTGGCCTGCGCCTGCGGCCCCACGCGAAGATGCACAAGAGCGCCGAACTCGCCCGGCTGCAGATGGCCCACGGCGCGGTGGGCGTGTGTGTGCAGAAGACCGCCGAGGCCGAAGCCCTGGCGGCCGGCGGGGTGGACAACATCTACATCAGCAACGAGGTGACCGCGCGGCCCAAGCTGGCGCGGGTGGCCGCGCTGGCCCAGCGCCTGGCCCAGGCCGGCGGCCGGCTCGCCATCGCGGTGGACAGCGCCGAGGGCGTGTCGGGGCTGGCGCAGGCACTGGCCGGCGCACCCGCCGGCAGCATCGACGTGTTCATCGAGATCGACGTCGGCCAGGCGCGCTGCGGCCTGCCCCCCGGTGACGCCGCGGTGGCGCTGGCACGCGACATCGCCCGTCACCCGGCCCTGCATCTGGCCGGCCTGCAGGCCTACCACGGGGGCGCGCAGCACCGGCGCGCCCCGGCCGAGCGCGAGGCCGCCCTGGCGCTGGCCTGTGACGCCGTTCGGCGCACACGGGACGCGCTGCTGGCGCAAGGCTTCGGTCCGCTGCTGGTCACAGGGGCCGGCACCGGCACCTTCGAACTGGAGGCGGCCAGCGGTCTCTGGGGCGAACTGCAGGCCGGCTCCTACCTGTTCATGGACGCCGACTACGCGGCCAACCAACTCCCGCCGGGCCAGACGCCCTTCGAACATGCCCTCTTCGTCAAATCGCAGGTCATGAGCCGCAGCGCCGACCGCGCCATCTGCGATGCCGGCCACAAGACCCATGCGATCGAGAGTGGGCTGCCCACGGTGTGGTCGCCACCAGGCCTCGTGTTCGGCAATGGCGGCGACGAACACGGCGTGCTGCGCGCCGCGACGCCGGGTGGCACGCTGCCCGCGCTGGACGACACGGTCTGGCTGATCCCCGGCCACTGCGACCCGACGGTCAACCTGCACGACTGGCTGGTGGGCGTGCGCGGCGGCCTGCAACACGGCACGGTGGAGCGCCTGATCCGCGTGGATGCGCGCGGCGCGCTGACCTGACGACCGTCAATCCGCCTTGAACACGCGGGCCTCCAGTCCCATGGACCGGATGCGCTCGGCCATGCGGTCCGCCTGGGCTCGGCTGGCCATGGGCCCCACCCGCACCCGGGTGCGCGTGCCCTGCGCGGTTTCCAGCGTCTGCAGGTAGGCCGGCAGGCCGGCCGCGTTCAGGCGCGCGTGCAGGCGCTCGGCGTTGCCGGCGTCGGCAAACAACCCGACGTTGACGGCGTAGGCGCCTGGCGCTGGCGGCACCTGCACCGCCTCTGCGGGCGCAGGCACGGATAAAGGCTGAGGGGCGGACACGGCCATGCGCTCCGGTGCGCGCACCGGCGGCGGCACCACGGCGGCAGTTGGTGGCGGGTTGGGTGCGCTCGACTCGGCCAGCTTCACTGGCAGCACCGCAGGCGCCGGTTCGGACATGGCCGGCGTGGACGCGGCCGCCACGGCGCTGGGTGGTGCGGCGCCCTGGGGACCGGTCGGCCAGCCCGCGTGAAGACTGAACGCCGCTGCGCCCAGCAAGAAGTTGAGCAAGGCCAGGGCGCCAAAACGCGCCATCGATGGCGCCCGCCGCCGCAAGGCCTCGCAAGCGTCCGGCAACGAAGGGGCGTCGCGCACCGCGGCGATCATGGCCTGGCGCACCTGGCCGTGCAACCAGGCCTCGGCCCACAGCCCCGGCACGACGGAGGCCAGCACCACCACCGTGCCCAACAAGCCGGCCCACACCCCCGGCGGCCAGCGGCCCCAGCCCAGGGCCCACAGCAGCGCGCAGGCGCCCACCAGCACCAGCACGTAGGCGCCCGCCAGGCGCCACAAACGGCGGTAGACCAGCCAGTTCAGCGTCAACAGGGCGGCGGCCCCGTTCCAACGCGGACCGGCGACCCCGGTGTCGTCGAAATCGGCGAAGGCCCGCAGGTGGTGGTCGGTGTTGAGCGGCCCCAGCGCCGCGCGGTAGAGCGCGGTGGTCGGCGACTCGGACACGGTGGCGGTGGGCATGCGAAATTCTGGCACGCCGCCGGGGACGGCCACCCGGCGTTCAGAGGCCGTCGTTGAACAGCGCGCCCTCGGCGGCCGGTGGCGCCACACCCAGGTGGCGGTAGGCGGCCAGGGTGGCGATGCGCCCGCGCGGCGTGCGCTGCAGGAAACCCTGCTGGATCAGGTAGGGCTCGATCACGTCCTCGATGGTGTCGCGCTCCTCACCGATGCTGGCCGCGATGTTGTCCAGGCCCACCGGCCCGCCGTCGAAGCGGTGCACCACGGCCTCCAGCAGCTTGCGGTCCATGAGGTCGAAGCCCTGCGGGTCGACGTCGAGCATGGCCAGCGCGCGCTGGGCGATGTCGTTGGTGATGCGGCCCGTGCCCTTGACGTCGGCGTAGTCGCGCACGCGGCGCAGCAAGCGGTTGGCGATGCGCGGCGTGCCACGCGAGCGGCGCGCGATCTCGAAGCCGCCGGCGTCGTCCATCGGCGCGCCCAACAGGCCGGCGCTGCGCTTGACGATGCGTGCCAGCTCCTCGGGGGTGTAGAACTCCAGCCGGGCAACGATGCCGAAGCGGTCACGCAGCGGGTTGGTCAGCATGCCGGCGCGGGTGGTGGCGCCGACCAGGGTGAAGGGCTGCAGGTCCAGCTTGATGCTGCGCGCGGCCGGGCCCTCGCCGATCATGATGTCGATCTGGTAGTCCTCCAGGGCCGGGTAGAGGATTTCCTCCACCACGGGCGAGAGGCGGTGGATCTCGTCGATGAACAGGACGTCGTTGGGCTCGAGGTTGGTCAGCAGCGCCGCCAGGTCCTTGGGCTTTTCCAGAACCGGCCCGCTGGTCTGACGCAGGTTCACGCCCAGCTCCTGCGCGATGATGTGGCTCAGCGTGGTCTTGCCCAGGCCGGGCGGGCCGAACAGCAACACGTGGTCCAGCGCCTCGGCGCGCTTCTTGGCCGCGCCGATGAAGATTTCGAGCTGCTCGCGCACCTTCTGCTGGCCCACGTACTCGTCCAGCAGCTTGGGCCGCAGGGCACGCTCGATCGCCTCTTCCTTGGGCGAGATGGGCGCGGCGGACACCACGCGGGGCGCGGGGGCGAAGTCGTCGGTCTGGATGGCCATGGCTTATTTTGCGAGCGATTTCAACGCCAGCTTGATGCCGTCGCTCACCCCCACATCCTCGGGCAGCGCCTTGAGCGCCAGGGCCGCTTCCTTGTCGCTGTAGCCCAGGGCCACCAGGGCCTGCAGGATGTCGCCGTGGGATTCACCGCGCACCACGCCGCCGCTGGGCACGCCGATGTCGGCACCGAGCTTGCCCTTGAGTTCGAGCAGCAGGCGTTCGGCGGTTTTCTTGCCGATGCCGGGCACCTTGACGAGGCGGCCCGCCTCCTGGGCGGTGATGGCCTGGGCCAGGTCGCTCACGCCCATGCCACTGAGCACGCTCAGGGCGGTGCGCGGGCCCACGCCGCTGATCTTGATCAGCTGGCGAAAGGCCTCGCGCTCGGGCGCGGTGCCGAAGCCGTAGAGGATCTGCGCGTCCTCGCGCACCACAAAGTGGGTCAGCAGGGCCACTTTTTCGCCCACGCCGGGCAGGTTGTAGAAGGTGCTCATGGGCACGTCCACCTCGTAGCCGACGCCATGGCAGTCGATCAGGAGCTGCGGCGGGTTCTTCTCCAGCAGGGTGCCGGTCAACTTGCCTATCATTGGGGAATTCCTCTTGCCCCGTCCATCGGGCCAACCTTCACCGGATTATCGGTTTGATTCTCAGACACACCTTCTCGCCGCCCGACAACACCCGCATGGGCCACCTGTGTGGGCCGATGGACGCCCACATCCGCACCATCGAGGCGGCCTGCCAGGTGAAGATCGCCCACCGCTTCGAGCAATTCCGCATCGAAGGCCCCAAGGCCAAGGCGACCCAGGCGCTGGAAGCCCTGCAGGCGCTGTACGAGATGGCGCGCCGGCCGATTCCGGCCGAACAGGTGCAGCTCATGCTCAGCGGCGACACCGCGCTGCCCGAGCCGGGCGACGAGGCCCTGGCCATGCAGACCCGGCGCGGCGAGGTGCGCGGGCGCACGCCCAACCAGGCGCGCTACCTGGAGAACATGGCCACCCACGACATCACCTTCGGCATCGGCCCGGCGGGCACCGGCAAGACGTACCTGGCCGTGGCCTGCGCGGTGGACGCGCTGGAGCGCAGCGCGGTGCAGCGCATCGTGCTCACGCGCCCGGCGGTGGAGGCCGGCGAGCGTCTGGGCTTCCTGCCCGGCGACCTGACGCAGAAGGTCGACCCCTACCTGCGTCCGCTCTACGACGCGCTCTACGACCTGATGGGCTACGACAAGGTGCAGAAGGCCTTCGAGCGCCAGCAGATCGAGATCGCGCCGCTGGCCTTCATGCGCGGGCGCACGCTCAACCACGCCTTTGTCATCCTCGACGAGGCGCAGAACACCACGGTCGAGCAGATGAAGATGTTCCTCACCCGCATCGGCTTTGGCGCCAAGGCGGTGGTGACGGGCGACGTCAGCCAGATCGACCTGCCGCGCACCCAGCTCAGCGGCCTGATCGACGCCGAACGGGTGCTCAAGCGGGTGCAGGGCATCGCCATCAACCGCCTGACCAGCGCCGACGTGGTGCGCCACCCGCTGGTGGCCCGCATCGTTGATGCCTACGAGGCCCGGCAGACCTCGGTCGACGCCCACGCCGAGGCGCTGCCCGCCCGCAAACGCCGCAGCGCCTGAGATCATGAACAGGCTCTGACACCATGAAACTGCCCGGACTCGCCCTTTCGCTGCAATTCGCCCGTTTCCCCGAGGCGGCGCAGCACCGCGCCGCCCTGCCCCGCCACCGGGTGGCGCGCTGGATACGCCACGCCCTCGATGCCGACGCCGAGATCACCGTGCGCATCGTCGATGCCGAGGAAGGCCAGGCGCTCAACCGCGACTACCGCCAGAAGGACTACCCCACCAACGTGCTGACCTTCGACTACGCCCAGGAGCCCGTGGTGATGGCCGACCTGGTGCTGTGCGCGCCGGTGATCGCGCGCGAGGCCGCCGAGCTGGGCAAGCCCCTGGCCGAACACTACGCCCACCTGCTGGTGCACGGCACCCTGCACGCCCAGGGCTGGGACCACGAAACCAGCGAAGCCGACGCCAACGAGATGGAAGCGCGCGAGACCGAAATCCTGGCCGGGCTGGGACAGCCCGATCCCTACGCCCGATAAGTCGCCGCTCAGGCGCTCATGCGCAAGGGGATGGTGATGGGCCCGTCGTTGACCAGGTGCACCTTCATGTCGGCCGCGAAACGGCCCGTCTGCACCACGGGGTGAGCCAACCGCGCCTGGGCCACCACATGGTCGTACAGGCGCTCGCCCAGCGCGGGCGGCGCGGCGGCGGTGAAGCTGGGGCGGTTGCCGCCGGTGGTGTCGGCGGCCAGGGTGAACTGGCTCACCAGCAGCAGCCCGCCGCCCACGTCCACCACGCTCTTGTTCATCTTGCCGGCCTCGTCGCTGAAGATGCGCAGCTTCAGGATCTTGGCCAGCAGCTTGTCGGCCACGGCCTCCGTGTCGGCGGGCTCGGCGCACACCAGCACCAGCAGGCCAGGACCGATCTCGCCGACGGTGGCACCGTCGACCACCACGCGGGCTTCGCTGACCCGCTGCAACACGGCAATCAAATCAGGTCCTTTTCGTCGTCAAAGTGGGCTTCCACGTCGGTGGGCAGCAGCTGTATGGTGGCGCGCAGGCCGGGCACGGCGCTCATCAGGGCCTGCTCCACGCTGGCCCGCACGGCGGCTGCGCGGCCCAGCGACCAGGCCGCGGGCATGTGCATGTGCAGGTCGACGAAGCGGCGCTGCCCGGCCTTGCGGGTGTTCAGGTGGTCGAAGCGGATGATGGCGTGGGCGTCGCCGCGCGCATCGGCGAAGCCCGCCAGCGTCTGGTGGATGGCCTCCAGCACCTCGGGCTCCACCGCCTCGTCCATCAGGCCCTGCGACGAGCGCCAGATCAGGTGCACGCCCTCCTTGAGGATGTTGAGCGCCACGCCGATGGCGACCACCGCGTCCAGCCACAACCAGCCGGTGAGCTGCACCATCGCGATGCCCACCACCACGCCGGCCGAGGTCCAGACGTCGGTGACCAGGTGCTTGGCATCGGCCTCCAGCGCGATGGAACGGTGGGCGCGAGCGGCGCCGAACATCGCCCAGGCCATCAGGCCGTTCAGGGCCGAACTGGCCACCGACAGCGCCAGGCCCCAGCCCACCTGCGCCAGCGGCTGGGGATCGACCAGGCGCAGCGCGGCGGTCCAGACGATGCCGAGAGCCGCGGCGATGATGAGGATGCCTTCGAAGCCGGACGAAAAATACTCCGCCTTGTGGTGGCCATAGGGGTGGTCGTCGTCGGCCGGGCGGGCGGCGATGGTCACCATCACCAGCCCGAAGACGGCACTGGCCAAATTGACCAGGGACTCCATCGCATCCGAAAGCAGGCCCACCGAGTCGGTGACGTACCAGGCCAGGGTCTTGAGCGTGATGGTGACCAGGGCCACCGCCACCGAGGCCATCAGCAGGTGGCGCGGCGTGAGCTTGTGCAGCAGGGTCCAGGACATGGCCGTATTGTCCCACCGGGCACAATGGCGGCATGCGAAAGCCCCGCCCTCCTGCCCTGGCGCCCTGGTTGATCGGGGCCCTGTGCGCCGCGCTGGGCGCGTGGGCGCTGGCCCGGTCGGAGCTGACCCAGCAGCGCGAGGCCTTCGAGACCGACGCCCGCATCGTGCACCGCCTGCTGAGCCAGCGGGTGGTGCAACACGACGCCGTGCTGGCCACCCTGGCCCTGCTGCAACCGGCCAGCGACGCCGAGCGGCCCGAACAGCGCCTGCCCTCGGTCTACCCCCAGATCCTCAAGGCCCAGCGCCGCAGCCCAGGCGAGATCTGGCCACGCGCCGACCTGCAGCGGGCCGAGGCCGAATCGCGGCGGCTCAAGCGCGCCGCGCTCACCGGCCTGGACCTCCCGCAGGCCCGCTACGAGCTGGTCATCGCCGCCGGCAGCGCCGCCTACGCGCTGCAGATCGACCTCCAGCAGACCGTGCCCTGGGAAGAGTGGCCCATGAAACCAGCGCACAGCCCGGTGCGGGTGACGCTGCAACACGCCGGGCAGACCTATGTGGTCCAGCCCGGGCACCCCGGCACGGGCGGCTGGCGTTTTGGTTTCGAGAAAGCCCTGGCCAGCGGCAGCCAGCCCTTCAACGTGGTCGCGCAGCGCCAGGTCGGCTGGGACGAACTGCCCTGGCTGGCCATGGCGGGCTGGGCCGCCCTGATGGCGGGCGCCGTGTGGGCCTGGCTGGCCTGGCAACACCAGACCACCGAACGCCGGCGCGCCGAGGAACTGCTGCGCCTGGGTCAGGTGGCGCGCCTGAACACCCTGGGTGAACTCGCCGCCGGGGTGGCCCACGAACTCAATCAGCCGCTGACCGCCGTGCTGGCCAACACCCAGGCCGCCGGCCGGCTGCTGCACGAAGACCCGCCCGACCTGACGCTGGCGCAACAGGCCATGGACCAGGCGGTCCAGCAGGCCCGCCGTGCCACCGAGGTGGTGGGACGCATGCGGCGGGTGGTCGAACGGCCCAACGCGCCGGGCGCCGTGTTGCCCACCTCGCTGGAGCACGCCGTGCGCAGTGCCCTGCACCTGCTGGAGCCCGAGCTGGCGCGCCGCCAGGTGCTGGCCACCACCGAGGCCGGCGACGCCCCCCAGGTGCTGGCCGATCCGGTGGCGCTGGAGCAGATCGTGCACAACCTGCTGATGAACGCCCTGCACGCGCTGGAGCAGGTGCCACAGGGGGAACGCCGCGTTTGGCTGCACCTGGGCACCGACGGTGGCCAGGGCGTTCTGCGGGTCCGCGACAGCGGGCCGGGCATCGCCCCCGAGGTGTTGCCGCGCCTGTTCCAGCCCTTCTTCAGCACCCGCCCCGAAGGCCTGGGACTGGGCCTGAGCCTGTGCGAAACCTTGGCCGCCGGCCTTGGCGGCAGCCTGAGCGCGGCCAATGTCGCGCCCCGGGGCGCCGAGTTCACCTTGTTGTTGCCGCTGGCCAAGCCGCCCACGCCATGAGCCCCACCCTGTCACCCCTGATCCACCTGATCGACGACGACGAAGCCGTGCGCGGCAGCCTGGCGCTGCTGATCGGCACCGTGGGTCTGCGGGTGCTGACCTGGGCCGACCCGCTGGCCTTTGTCGAGCAGTTCGACCGCCAGGGCATAGGCGCCATCGTGCTGGACGTGCGCATGCCCGGCATCAGCGGCCTGAGCGTGCTCGACACGCTGCGGGCGCAGGGCGTGGACCAGCCCATCATCATGCTCACCGGCCACGGCACGGTGGAGATGTGCCGGCGCGCCTTCAAGGCCGGCGCGGCCGAATTCCTGGAGAAACCGGTCAACGACGAACTGCTGATCGAGGCCCTGCAGAACGCGGTGCGCCAGCACGTGAAGTCACGCCAGCGCCACCAGGCCGACCGCGCCGCGCGCGAGCGCTACGCCCAGCTCTCCGAGCGCGAGCGCGAGGTGCTGGGCCTGATCATCGAGGGCCTGACCAACAAGGAGATCGGCCGCGCGCTGACCCTGTCGCCACGCACGGTGGAAACCCACCGCGCCAACCTGTTCGCCAAGCTCGAGGCGGAGTCGCTGGCGCAGCTGATCCGACGCTACGCCGCCCTGGTCGAAAACAGCACTCCGTAGTTCTACGGAGCGCCACGCGTAGCCGCCCGAATGGCCGCGGGAACCGCGAATTTTTACAGTTCTCCCACGGTGAAACGCACCGCCAACCCCCACCAGGAGAACCCATGAAAGCCTTCGCCCAAGCATCCGCCCTCGCCCTGAGCCTGATCGCCACCGCCGCCAGCGCCCAGGCCGTGCGCGTCGAAAAGAACATGTCGCTGGAGCTGGCCAACCAGATCGCCGCCGCCACCGTGGCCGCATGCGCCGCCAACAACTACAACGTGAGCGCCGCCGTGGTGGACCGCGCCGGCACCCTGCGCGCCCTGCAGCGCGCCGACAACGCCGGCCCACACACCGTGGGTGCCGCACAGGGCAAGGCCTTCACCTCGGCCTCGGCCCGGGCCAACACCAGCGCCATGCTGGAAAACGTGCAGAAGAACCCAGGCGCCCAGACCCTGGTGGACATCCCCGGCTTCCTGATCCTGGGCGGCGGCGTGCCGGTGCGCGTGGGCAACGAAGTCATCGGCGCCGTGGGCGTGGGTGGCGCGCCCGGCGGCCACCTGGACGAGCAGTGCGCCGTGGCCGGCATCGCCAAGGTTGCGGATCTGCTGAAGTGAAAGCGCTGCTGGTCGCCACCGCGCTCGTGTTGAGCGCCGCGCTGCCGGCCCAGGCCCAGGTGGCGCCCAGCGCCGCCGAGGCGGCGGCCTACCAGGGCTTGCACGCGGCGGCGCACAAGGGCGATCTCGGCGCCATCAAACAGCTCATCGCCGGCAAGGCCGACCTCAACGCCCGCGACCCCTATGGCCGCACGCCGCTGCACGTGGCCACCTTCGCGCGCCAGCGCGAGGCCATCCGCCTGCTGGCGGCGGCGGGCGCCGACCTCAACCTGCTGGAGCGCGACCGCTACGACACCGTCACCATCGCCTCGGTGGCCGACGACGAGGACACGCTGCGGGTGCTGCTGTCGCTGGGCGCCAGCGCGAAACAGGTCACCAGCCGCTACGACGGCACGGCCCTGATCGCCGCGGCCCACCTGGGACACGACGGCGTGGTCAGGCAGCTGATCGCGGCCGGCGCGCCGCTGGACCACGTGAACAACCTGAACTGGACCGCGGTGATCGAGGCCATCGTGCTCGGCGATGGCGGCGCTCGCCACCAGGCCACCCTGAAGGCCCTGATCGACGCCAAGGCCAACCTGCAGCTGGCGGACCGGCATGGGCAGACACCGCTGGTGCTGGCCAAGACCCGTGGCTACACCACCATGGCGGCGATGCTGGAGAAGGCCGGGGCGCGCTAGCCTCCGGCGTCGCCCAGCCGCCAGCGGGCCCGAGGCCCGCGAAAGGTGTGCTGCTCGCGGTAGCGTTGCGGGCTCAGGCCGGTGGCGCGCGCGAACATGCGGCAGAACGCGCTGGTGTCGCCATAGCCGCAGTCGTGCGCGATCTCGTCCACCGAGCGCCAGGTCCCTTCCAGCCACATGCGGGCGCGTTGCACCCGCAAGTCCTGGATGTGCTGGCCCGGCGTCACACCCAGGTGCTGGCGGAACAACCGGGTCAGGGTGCGTTCACTGACCGCGGCGGCCTGCGCGGCCTGCGCGAGCACGAAGGGCCGGCTCGCGTTGGCGGCGATCCAGGATTGGGCGCGGAACAGGGGCACGTCGCGCGATTGCCCCATCACCTCCTGCGCCGTCATGGCCGCCGAGAGCGCCTGGCGCTCAGGGTTGAGCAGCATCTTTTCGGCCGCAGCCTGCGCCAGGTCGGCCAGCCCCGCCATGGCCGCGAGTCGGAGCACCAGGGCATGCAGCAGGGATGGGGTCGCAACGGCCACCACCCGGTGCGAAGCCGCCATCGCCTCTTCCGTTTCGACCCCCACCCCGGGAAAGCGCTCGGCAAACCCTGAGCGGTACAGCCACGGCAAGGGGGCCCGCGACAGCAAGCCGGCCTGCGCCAGCAGCCACTGCCCCGTGCCGCAAGCCCCCACCAGCACGCCCTCGGCATGACCCTGTCGCAGCCGCTCCACCAGGACCGCCTCCCGCTGCGCCACCCGGTTCAACTGGTGGATGGACACCATCCGCAGCGGCGGCAACAGCAGCACGCGCACCGAAGCCCGGCGCAGGCGCGCGAACCGCCGCTCCGCGTCACTGGCGCAGGTCGCCGCGTGCTGCCGGGACAGCCGGCCCGCGCCGTCCAGCAGGCGCCAGCCCACCACGGCCTCGGCGTGGCGCGGCCTGCGCACGCGGTCCAGTGCGTTGAGTTCGCGCAACACGTCAACGGCACTCCACAGGGCGCCCGGAAGCCCGTCCTCGGGCAAGCACAGATCGAACATCACCATCGTCACACCTGTCTGGAATGGCACATCGAATGGCTGAATCAGACATTGTCCGTCCTCGGACTCCAAGCCTACCATCGGCGCCGCCGTCCCATCCAAGGAGTTCCCCGATGCCACAACCATCCAGCCTCAGATCCATCGCGTCGCTGGCACTCGCCGCCTTCTGCGCCATCCAGGCGCATGCAAGCGACGCCTGCGTGTCCAAGCCCGTCACCCTGGTCGTGCCCTACCCGGCCGGCGGCCTGTCGGACGTGATCGCGCGCACCCTCCACCCGGCGCTGTCGCGCCAGCTCAACCAGCCGGTGCTGGTCGAGAACCTGTCCGGCGCCAGCGGCTCCATCGCCGCCAACAAGGTGCTGTCGGCCCCCGCCGACGGCCACACGGTTTTCCTCGGCTCGCCCAACGAGGTCATCCTCGCGCCGCTGGCCAACGCCGCCATCAAGCTGCGGCACGACCAGTTCCGCGTGCTGAACCCCGTGACCTACAACCCCCTGGTGCTGCTGGCCCGCCGCGACCTGCCGGCACAGAACGTCGACGAACTGATCGCACTGGCCCGCACACCGGGCAACAAGCCGCTGACCTACGGCAGTGTCGGCTACGGCTCGCTCTACCACTTCGCCGGCGAGGACCTGGCCGAGCAGACCCGCGCGCCTCTGACGCACGTGCCCTACAAGGGCGGCGCCCCGCTGCTGCAGGACCTGGGCGGTGGCGTCCTGGATTTCGTCATGCTGCCCTGGGGCACCATGTACCGCGGCATGGCCGAGCAGGGTCGGCTGAAGATCATGGGCTGGGTCGCGCCTCAGCGGGACGCCCTGGCGCCCGATGTCCCGGCCTTCGGTGAAGGCAAGCTGCTCAAGGGCTTTGAATACAGCACCTGGGCCGGTCTCATGGTGCGCAAGGAAACGCCCGCCGCCACGCTCGCCTGCCTGCACCAGGCCCTGGCCACGGTGCTGAACCAGTCCGAGATCCAGCAGGCCCTGGCGGGCACCGGCTCGCGGCCGGCCAAGCCGCAGACGCTGGAGACCTCGGCCCGCCAGTTCGACGCCGAGGCGTTGCGCTTCCAGGCCCTGGCCAAGCGCGTGAACCTGCAGCCCCAGTAAGCCCATGGAAGCATCGATCGCCGTGCAGCGCTGGGCCCAGACCCACGCCCCCACCTACAGCGGCATCCGCCGCGAGATCCACCGCCAGCCCGAGATGGGCTTCGAGGAGTACCTGACCAGCGACCTGGTCGCCGAGCGTCTGCTGCGCTGGGGCTACGAGGTCGAGCGCGGCATCGGCGGCACCGGCCTGGTCGGGCAGCTGCGGCGAGGCGACGACCCGCGCCGGCTGGGCATCCGGGCCGAAATGGACGCCCTGGCCCTGACCGAGCTGGCCGAACGCCCCCACAAGAGCACCCGCCCCGGCGTGATGCACGCCTGCGGCCACGACGGCCACACCACCATGCTGCTGTTCGCGGCCGAATACCTCGCGAAGCACGCGCGTTTCGACGGCACGCTCAACCTGATCTTCCAGCCGGCCGAGGAAGGGCTCAACGGCGCCTCGCGCATGATGGCCGACGGCCTGTTCGAACGCTATCCCTGCGACGCCGTCTTCGCAATGCACAACATGCCGGGGCTGCCGGCGGGCCAACTGGTATTCCGCGAGGGCGCCCAGATGGCCTCGGGCGACACGGTGCACATCACGCTGCAGGGGCGTGGCGGCCACGGCGCCATGCCCCAGCTGGCCGCCGACCCGACCGTGGCCGCCGCCAGCCTGGTCATGGCGCTGCAGACGGTGGTGGCGCGCAACGTGGACCCGCTGCAGGCGGCGGTGATCTCGGTGGGCGTGCTGCGCTCGGGCAGCGCCTCCAACGTGATCCCCGATTCGGCGGAGCTGCAACTGACCGTGCGCACGCTGGACCGCCAGACGCGCGACACGGTGGAGCGGCGCATCCATGAACTGGCCCGCGCCCAGGCCGAGAGCTTCGGCCTGACGGCCGAGGTGGACTACCGGCGCGGCTACCCGGTGCTGGTGAACACACCGGCCGAAACCCGCTTTGCCCACGGCGTGGCGCGGAAATTGTTCAGCGATCCCGAGCGGGTGCGGATGGGGCCGCCCATCATGGCCAGCGAGGACTTCGCCTTCATGCTGGAGCGCGTGCCGGGCTGCTACCTGTTCATCGGCAACGGTACGGACTCGGAGGGCGGGTGCAGCGTGCACAACCCGCACTACGACTTCAACGACACGCTGCTGCCGGTGGGGGCCGCCTACTGGGTCGGGCTGGTCGAGCGCTACCTGGACGTCAGCCCAGCGTGACCTTGGCGAACTTGCGCTTGCCCACCTGCACCACGTAGGTGCCGGCGTCCAGCTTGAGCCCCTTGTCGCTGACCACGCTGGAGTCCACCCGCACGCCGCCGCCGTCGATCAGGCGGTTGGCCTCGCTGGTCGATGGGGCCAGCCCGGCCGACTTCAGCAGCGAGGCGATGCCCATGGGAGCGCCCGACAGCGACACCTCGGGGATGTCGTCCGGCACACCGCCCTTGCTGCGGTTGATGAAATCCTGCTCGGCCGCATCGGCCGCCGCCGCGTTGTGGAAGCGGGTGGTGATTTCCTTCGCCAGCGCCACCTTGGCGTCCTTGGGGTTGCGCCCGCCGGCGATCTCGCGCTGCAGCGCCTCGATCTCGGCCAGTGACTTGAAGGACAACAGGGTGTACCAGCGCCACATCAGCGTGTCCGAAATGCTCAGCACCTTGGCGAACATGGTGTTGGCGTCCTCGGTGATGCCGATGTAGTTGTTCTTGGACTTGGACATCTTGTCCACGCCGTCCAGGCCTTCCAGCAGCGGCATGGTCAGGATGCACTGCGGCTCCTGCCCGTATTCGGCCTGCAGGTGGCGGCCCATGAGCAGGTTGAACTTCTGGTCGGTGCCCCCCAGCTCCAGGTCGCTCTTCAAGGCCACGGAGTCGTAGCCCTGCATCAGCGGGTAGAGAAACTCGTGCACGCTGATGGGTGTGCCGGCGCTGAAGCGCTGGTGGAAGTCGTTGCGCTCCATCATGCGCGCCACCGTGTACTTGGCGGCCAGCTGGATCATGCCCATGCTGCCCAGCGGCAGGCTCCACTCGCTGTTGTAGCGGATCTCGGTCTTCTCGGGGTCCAGCACCAGGCTGGCCTGTTTGTAATAGGTTTCGGCGTTGGCCTTGATCTGCTCCGGCGTCAGCGGTGGGCGGGTGCTGTTGCGCCCGGACGGGTCGCCGATCAGGCTGGTGAAGTCGCCGATGAGGAAGATCACCTGGTGGCCCAGGTTCTGCAGCTGGCGCATCTTGTTGAGCACCACCGTGTGGCCGATGTGGATGTCGGGCGCGGTCGGGTCCAGGCCCAGCTTGATGCGCAGCGGCACGCCGGTGGCCTCGGACTTGGCCAGCTTTTTGAGCCAGTCGGCCTCGGGGATCAGCTCGTCGCAGCCGCGCAAACTGACGGCCAGGGCCTCGCGCACGCGATCGGTCACCGGCCAGGCCGCCTGGGCGCTGGCATTTTTATCAGAATCAGGGCGGGCCAGGGAGTCGTTCATGGGGGTATTACGGATCGCAAATGAAGGTGAACGGGCTATACTTTTCGGTTTGTGGCCGCGATTTTAGTTGGCACTGACTTGTCCAACCCGGCATGACCCGACCGCCCCGGCTGTCCCGCACACCAGGACCCCTGTTTTGAATCTTGATTTCCTGCACACCGCCGCCGAAGCGCTGCGCCGCCACCCCAAGCGGGTGATGGGCACCATTGGCGCGCTGCTGCTGGGCACGGGTGTCACCGCCTTTGGCGTGGCCCCCCTGGCCCCTGACGCAGCCGATCTGCCGGTGCGCTCCGTCCTTGAAGCCGTGGAACCCGCTCTGCGCGCGCCCCAAGGCGGCGGCGACGCCAGCGTGCCTTTTGTCCTTTTCCGCAGCGACGTGACCCGGCGCGACGACAACGCCCAGAGCCTGTTGCAACGACTGGGCGTGAACGACAGCGCCGCGGCCGCCTTTCTGCGCAGCGACCCGCGCGCCCGCGAACTCTTCAGCGGCCGCCCAGGCAAGCTGGTGTCGGTGGAGACCACCGACCGCAACGAGATCGTCCGCCTGAGCGCGCGCTGGCTCGGCAAGCCCGATGCCCGCAGCTTCCAGCGCCTGGTGCTGGAGCGCCAGGGCGACGGATTTGCCGCCCGGATCGAGGAAGCCGAGCTGAAGGCCTCGGCCCAGCTCGCCAGCGGCACCGTGGAAAGCTCGCTGTTCGCCGCCACCGATGCGGTACGTCTGCCCGACGCAGTGGCCACGCAGCTTGCCGACATCTTTTCGTCCGACATCGATTTCCGCCGCGACCTGCGCAAGGGCGACCGCTTCAGCATCGTCTACGAAACGCTGGAAGCCGATGGCGAGGTCATGCGCAGCGGCCGCATCCTGAGCGCCGAATTCGTCAACGACGGCAAGCGCCTGCAGACCCTGTGGTTTCAGGAGCCCGGCCAGAAGGGCGGCTACTACGGCTTCGACGGCCAGAGCCAGCGGCGCACTTACCTGAGCTCGCCACTGGAGTTCTCGCGCGTGAGCAGCGGCTACGGCATGCGTTTCCATCCCATCCACGGCGGCCAGCGCGCCCACCTGGGCGTGGACTTCGCCGCTCCCACCGGCACCGCCGTGCGGGTGGTCGGCGACGGCGTGGTGCAGTTCGCCGGCTGGCAGAACGGCTACGGCAACTTCATCATCGTCCAGCACCGCAACAACCAGACCACGGCCTACGCCCACCTGAGCCGCATCGACGTGCGCAAGGGCCAGAAGGTCGAGCAGGGCGAGTTCATCGGGGCCGTCGGCTCCACCGGCGCCTCCACCGGCCCGCACCTGCATTTCGAGTTCCGCGACAAGGGCCAGCACATCGATCCGCTGACCATCGCGCGCAACGGCGAGACCATACCCGTGTCGCTGGCGTCCCGCCCAGCCTTTGAACGCCTGGCCCAGTCCATGCGCGGCCAACTCGATTCGGCCGCCACCCTGACCCAGGCCAGCGCCCAGTAAGCCCTCCGGCGTCGCCCGGCATGCCCGCCTACCACATCGGCCTGATGTCGGGCACCTCGCTGGACGGGGTGGACGGCGTGCTGGCCGATTTCTCGGGCAGCGCGCCGCGCGTGGTCTGCGCCAGCAGCCGCGCCATGCCAGCGGCCTTGCGCGCCGAACTGCTGGCGCTCAACCGGTCCGGCCCCAACGAACTGCACCGCGCCGCCGTGGCCGGCCAGCACCTGGCATTGCTCTATGCCGAGGTCGTTGAAGCACTGCTGCGGTCTTCGGGCGTTGGCCGGCAGGCCGTACACGCCATCGGCGCCCATGGCCAGACCGTGCGCCACCTGCCCACCCCGCCCGCCGGCGGCCCCTGTGGCTACAGCGTGCAGCTCAACCAGCCCGCCCTGCTGGCCGAACGCACCGGCATCTGCGTGGTCGCCGACTTCCGCAGCCGCGACGTGGCCGCAGGTGGCCAGGGCGCGCCCCTGGTGCCGGCCTTTCACCGTGCGCTGTTCGCGCAGCCCGGGCAGACGGTGGCGGTGGTCAACATCGGCGGCATCGCCAACGTGAGCCTGCTGCACGCCGACGGCCGCGTCACCGGCTTCGACACCGGCCCGGGCAATGTGCTGCTCGATCATTGGTGCCACCAGCACACCGGCCAGGCCTATGACAGCGGCGGCGACTGGGGCGCGGGCGGACAAGCGTCGGACGCCTTGTTGGGCGACCTGCTGGCCGAGCCCTATTTCGCCCGGCAGGGCATCAAGAGCACCGGGCGCGATCTGTTCCACGCCGCCTGGCTGGACACCCGCCTGGCGGCCCACCCCGGCCTCGCGCCGCAGGACGTGCAGGCCACGCTGGCGCAACTGACGGTGCACAGCGTGACCGACGCGCTGCGGCCACACGCGCCCAGCCGGGTGCTGGTGTGCGGCGGCGGGGCCTTCAATCGGGTGTTGATGGCGGGCATCCAGAACGGCCTGCCCCAGACTAGCTGCGCCAGCACCGCCGCACTGGGCTGGCCGGTGGATCAGGTGGAGGCCACGGCCTTCGCCTGGCTGGCCTGGCAATTGCTCAAAGGGGCACCGGGCAACCTGCCCGAGGTCACGGGTGCGCTGGGCCCCCGCCTGCTGGGTGCGATCTACCCAGCGTGAGTGCGTTCAGACGCTGAAGCTGGAGCCACAACCGCAGGTGGTCGAGGCGTTGGGGTTCTTGATCACGAACTGCGCGCCTTCAAGGTCTTCCTTGTAGTCGATCTCCGCACCGGTCAGGTACTGGTAGCTCATGGCATCGATCAGCAGGGTGACACCGTTCTTGGTCATGGTGGTGTCGTCCTCGTTGACGACTTCGTCAAAGGTGAAGCCGTACTGGAAGCCCGAGCAACCACCACCTTGCACGAAGACGCGGAGTTTCAGCTCGGGATTGCCCTCTTCGGCCACCAGATCGGCCACCTTGGCGGCGGCGCTGTCGGTGAAGATCAGCGGCGCGGGCATGTCGGTCTGGATGTTGTCGGCAACTGCGCTCATGGGTGTCCTTGGCGGGAAAGTGAAACTGTCGGGAATGGTAAACCAAATCGCTCGGGAATGGGTTCAGCCGCCAATTGCCGCCAGCTTCAGTGTGGGTTTGTCCAGCGCCCCCTCGCCCAGGGGCAGCAGCTGGCCGGCGATGGTGGCGCCCTGGTGCATCTCCAGGGCCCGGTAGCTGACGTCGCCCTGGATGCGGGCCTTGGGCTGCAGCTCCAGCAGTTCGGTGGCACAGACCGGCCCGTGCACCTCGCCGTTGATGATCACATGGCCGGCCCGCACCTCGCCCACCACCTTGGCCGCCTCGCTGATCACCAGCAGGGTCGGCGCCTCCGAGTGGGCCAGCAGGTGGCCATGCACGGCCCCGTCCACCCGCATGCCATCGGCAAACCGCACGTCGCCGTGGATCTCGGTGCCGTGGGCGATCAGGCTTTTGATAGGCGGTTGTTTTTTCTTGCCGAACATGGATGGGGCTCCTGGGGTGGCGGATGGGGTCTCACAGGCGCTGGGTGTGGGTGGCCTTGACCACCCCGCCCTGCAGCAGCCGGACCGACACGGTTTTTAGCACGGCCTGCGGCGGCACGTCGAGCCGGCCTTCCAGCCGCAGGTGCTGGCGCAACACCACCGCCTGCACAGGCACATTGGCACTCCAGGGGCGCCCCGCCAGACTGCCGGCGACGGTGACCTCCAGCTCACCCTTGACCTCGGGCGGGTTGCGCTGGGCCTGCATGAGCAGCAGCTGCCATTCCAGCTGGGTCTCGGTGAGGCGCTGGGCGCGCAGGCCACGGACCGCCACGCCCACGTCATCGCCGGCGGGGATCAACTGCTCGAAGAAGGCCAGGTCGCCCCGCAGCTGGCGGTTGTCGACCTCGAGCAGCTTGAGCTGCTCCTTGAGCTGCTCCTGGGTGGCGCGCTCGGCGACCAGCAGGCTGTCGGCGGTGTGTGCCACCGATTTGAGCGCCGCCAGCTCGGCCGTGAGCCGCTGGTGCTCGACGCGCAGGCTCTGCAGCTGTTCGCGCGAGCCCTGGTCGAGACCGGCAATGTCTTTGCCGAACTCGAAGGCCCACAGCGCCAGCGCGGCCGAAAAACCCAGCACCACCGCGCCCGCCAGCCAGCGCAGCGGCCAGGGCAAGGCGCTGCGCACGGCCATGCGTGGGGCACTGATGGTGAGTCGTCGTCGGAGCAGGCGAAAGCGCATAGGGACGCCGATTGTCCGTCAGACTGGCCACACACGGCCAGAAAAGCAAAAACCGCCCGAAGCGGCTGCTTGCGGGCGGTTTCGCGTGGGACGCGAACAGGATCAGCGCTTGCTGAACTGCTTGGCGCGGCGTGCGGAACGCAGACCGACCTTTTTACGTTCCACTTCGCGGGCGTCGCGGGTCACGAAGCCGGCTTGCGACAGCGACGGCTTGAGCGTTGCGTCGTAGTCGATCAGGGCGCGGGTGATGCCATGACGCACCGCACCGGCCTGGCCGGATTCGCCGCCACCGTGCACGTTGACCATCACGTCGAAGGTCTCGGCGTGGTTGGTCAGCAGCAGCGGCTGCTTGGCGATCATGATCGAGGTCTGGCGGCCGAAGAACGATTCGATGTCCTTGCCGTTGACCGTGATCTTGCCGGAGCCTTTTTTCAGAAACACGCGGGCGACGCTGGATTTGCGACGGCCGGTGCCATTGTTCCATTCACCAATCATCTCAAGGCTCCTTTAGATTTCCAGCGGCTTGGGCTGCTGGGCGGTGTGGGGATGCTCAGCACCACCGTACACCTTGAGTTTCTTGATCATGGCGTAGCCCAGCGGGCCCTTGGGCAGCATGCCCTTGACGGCCTTTTCCAGCGCGCGGCCGGGGTGCTTGGCCTGCATGTCGCGGAAGTTGGTGCCGTAGATGCCGCCGGGGAAGCCCGAGTGGCGGTAGTAAATCTTGTCCAGGGACTTGGTGCCCGTGACTTTGATCTTGGCGGCGTTGACGATGACGATGAAATCACCGGTATCGACGTGGGGCGTGTAAATGGCTTTGTGTTTGCCGCGCAGACGGAGGGCCACTTCGCTGGCGACCCGACCGAGCACCTTATCGGTGGCGTCAATCACAAACCACTCGTGCACCACGTCAGCGGGTTTGGCGCTGAACGTTTTCATGGGATGACAGAGTTTTGGTTTGGCAGGCCCTTTTCCACGGTCGGTGTTTCTCTGAAGGAAACCTCTTAGGTGGGAGTGCGCGCACGGCTCGCACCGTGCACAGAACTTCGCCGCGGGGCCCAAAAATCGCTGCGAAGCCCGCCATTATATGAAATTGGCAGGCCAGTTGCAAATCGGCTCCGGCCACAGCCCATGTCCCACGGCGCGGGGCAGGCGGTTACCATCCCCCCCATGTTCAGTTACCGACACGCCTTCCACGCCGGCAACCACGCCGATGTGCTCAAACACATGGTGCTGGTCGCCACGCTGAAGTACCTGGCCCAGAAGGACACCGCGCTGACCGTGGTGGACACCCACGCCGGCGCCGGCCTGTACCGGCTCGACCAGGACCAGGCCCAAACCTCGGGCGAGGCCTCGGGCGGTGTGCTCAAGCTGCGCGCGGCCCTGGCCGGCACCGATCCGGCGCAGCTGCCCGAAACCCTGCGCGACTACCTGGAGATGGTGGGCCGCTTCAACGACGGTGGCGCCTTCAAGCACTACCCGGGCTCGCCCTGGATCGCCCACGCGCTGCTGCGCCCGCAGGACAAGCTCAAGCTCTTCGAGGTCCATCCGACCGACGGTCGGCTGCTGACCCGCAACGTCGAAGGCCTGGGCGCCGGCAAACAGGTCGAGGTCTTGCGCAAGAACAGCTTCGAGAGCCTGAAATCGCTGCTGCCCCCGCCCAGCCGCCGCGGCCTGGTGCTGATGGACCCCAGCTACGAGCTCAAGACCGACTACGACGAGGTGGTGGCCTGCGTGCTGGACGCGCTCAAGCGCTTCCCCACCGGCACCTACGCCATCTGGTACCCGGTGATCGCGCGGCCCGAGGCCCACGCCATGGCCAAAAAGCTCAAGACCCTGAGCACCCAGCACCAGCGCGCCTGGGTGCAGGCCGAGCTGGCGGTGGGCCACACACCCGACGGCACCCCGGTGAAAACGGGCGCCCGCCCGGCCACCCAGATGCGGGCCAGCGGCATGCACATCATCAACCCGCCCTTCACGCTCGCCGCCCAGCTGCGCGAGGCCCTGCCGCTGGTGCTGTCGCACCTCAAGGGCAAAGTGGGCGCAGGCTGGACCGTCGAACACGGCGGCTGAAAAACAAAAGGCCGACCCGCGGACGGGTCGGCCTTTTGCAGGGCAGGCGGGAAGGCTCTCAGAACTTCCAGCCCAGGCCCACGCCGAACAGCACGGGGTCAACCTTGAAAGTCCCCGCTTTGACGCCGCCAGCGCTCACGTCGGTCTTGATATAGACCTTCTTGACATCGATGTTCAGGTACATGTCCTTGGCCACGGGAATGTCCACGCCGGCCTGCAGGGCGAAGCCGAAGCTGTTGCGCTTGACATCGGCCGCGCCGCCCAGCACGTTGACCGAGCTGAAGCGGGTGTAGTTCAGGCCGGCGCCCACGTAGGGCTTGAAACCGGTGGCGTCGAAGTGGTACTGCACGGTCAGCGTGGGCGGCAGGTGCTTGAGCGTGCCGATGGCTGCGCCGTTGGAGTAGACGGTGTGCTTCTGCGGCACGGTGAGGATCAGCTCGGCCGCGACGTTCTTGTTGAAGAAGTAGGTGAAGTCGACCTCGGGCAAGGTCTTGTTGTTGACCGTCAGGCCCAGGCCGGTGCTGTCGGTGTTGGCGCTGTTGAGGTGCACGGCGCGTGCGCGCACCAGCAAGTCGCCGGCCTTGAAGTCCTGCGCCATGGCGGCGCCCGAAACGGTGGCGGCACAGGCGGCCGCAGCGATAAGCATCTTGTTCATGATGGTGTCCGTACCCTGTTGGTAGCGATGTCGGGAAGATCCCCGGTCACCATTACAGGCCGCGCCCGGCGGCCGCCATTTGACCCAGATCAAGGCCGTCCGGCCGCCGCGGCACGGGCTTGATCTGGATCAAACGCGCACGCGGTTCAGGGCTCGATCAGTTGCACTTCCGAGACACCGTGCTGCCGTATGCCCAGGGCCTCGGCCGCCGCGTGGCTGAGGTCGATGATGCGGCTCTTGAGGTGCGGGCCGCGGTCGATGATGCGCACCAGCACCTCGCGCCCGGTCTGCAGGCTGCGCACCAGCACCTCGGTGCCGAAAGGCAGGGTCTTGTGCGCCGCCGTCAGCGCGTTCTTGTCGTAGCGCTCGCCGCTGGCGGTCAGCCGCCCATGGAAACGGTTGGCGTACCAGGAGGCCTGCCCCTGCTCCAGCACCAGGGGCGCGGCCGGCACGCCCACCAGTCGGTCCAGCCCGTCCTGCCACATCGGCAGGGGCATGTCACGCGCCGCGTCCGGCGCCCGCTCCGCGCCAGCCGCCGGCTGCAATGCCACCAGGGCCAGCAGCAGGGCGAGTGACATGCGCGTCCACATGGCGGGCTCCGCTTACACCAGCGCCAGCCGGCGCGCGATCTCCAGCGTGGCGGCGCTCTGGTTCATGGTGTAGAAGTGGATGGCCGGCACGCCGCCTCGGCGCAGCTGGTCGCACAGCTCGCTCACCACGTCCAGGCCAAAGGCCTTGATGGACGCCGTGTCGTCGCCGAAGGCCTGCAGCCGCAACCGTATCCAGCGCGGGATCTCGGCGCCGCAGGCGTCGGAAAACCGCATCAGCTGCGTGGAGCTGGTGATGGGCATGATGCCGGGCACAACCGGGATGTCCACGCCCAGGCGGCGCGCTTCGTCCACGAAACGGAAGTAGGCATCGCTGTTGTAGAAATACTGGGTGATGGCCGAATCGGCGCCGGCGCGGGCCTTGGCCACCAAGGCCAGCAGATCGGCCTCGGGCGACTTGGCCTGGGGGTGCACTTCCGGGTAGGCCGCCACCTCGATGTGGAAGTCGTCGCCCGTTTCGGTGCGCATGAAGGCCACCAGATCGCTGGCGTAGTGGAACTCGCCACCCAGGCCGTAGCCGCTGGGCAAGTCGCCGCGCAGGGCGACAATGCGCTGGACGCCCATGGCCTTGAGTTGTGCCAGCTGCGTGCGCACGGTGTCGCGGGTGGCGCCTATGCACGAAAAGTGAGAGGCCGCATCCACGCCTTCGGCCAGGATGTCGCGCACCGTGTTGAAGGTGCCGTCCTGGGTGGAGCCACCGGCACCGTAGGTGACCGAGCAGAACTCGGGCTTGAGCGCGTAGAGCTGCTGGCGCACGCCGCGCAGCTTCTCGGCGCCCTCGGGCGTTTTGGGGGGAAAGAATTCAAGACTGATGGGCAGGGCCATTCAAGCCTCCTTGTATTTTTCTGCAAAGACAAAAAATTCGCGGTTGCCGTCGCCACCGGCGATGGGGCTGTCGTACCAGCCGCGCAGCCGCAAGTGCAGCGCGGCGCAGGCCTCGCGCAGGCGTTGCTCGACCAGCGCGTACAGCGCCACATCGCGCACGATGCCGCCCTTGCCGATCTGCTGCGGCTGCAATTCGAACTGTGGCTTGACCAGCATCAGCAACACACCACCCGGGCGCAGCAACGGCACCAGCGCAGGCAGGACCAGGGTCAGCGAGATGAAGGACAGGTCGCCCACCACCAGGTCGAAGCCCTCGCCCACGACCGTGGGCGACAGCTCGCGTGCGTTGCACTTTTCGATGCAGCGCACGCGGGCATCGGCCCGCAGCGACGGGTGCAGCTGGCCGTGGCCCACGTCCACACCGGTGACCTGGGCCGCACCTTGCTGCAGCAGGCAGTCGGTGAAGCCACCGGTGGACTGGCCCACGTCCAGGCAGGTCCAGCCCTGCACGTCGAGCGCGGCGGCGCGCAAGGCGCCTTCAAGCTTGAGGCCGCCGCGCGAGACATAACGCGACTCGGCGTTGTCCACCAGCTGCAGCTCCACCGTCTCGCGCAACTCGTCGCCGTTCTTGGCCACGGTTTTCCAGTCGCCCGCGCCCAGGCGCCAGCGCACGCCCGTGGCGATCAGCCGCTGGGCCTGCGAGCGCGAAGCGGCCAGGCCACGTTCGACGAGGAGTTGATCAGCACGCATGGTGGAGTGCCACAGGCAGACCCCAGGGCGCCGCGGATCCGGCTCCGCCGGTCCGCCAGCGCCGCTCCCTGGGGGGTGACGCCAAAGGCGGCGCGGGGGGTGTGTCAATACCGATACGTGTCCGGCTTGTACGGGCCCTGCTTGGGCACGCCAATGTACGCGGCCTGCTCGTCGCTCAGCTCGGTCAGCATGGCGCCGACCTTCTTCAGGTGCAGGCGCGCGACCTTTTCGTCCAGGTGCTTGGGCAGCACGTAGACCTTGCCCACGTCGTAGCCTTCGGGGTGGCAGAACAGCTCGATCTGGGCGATGGTCTGGTTGGCGAAGCTCGACGACATCACGAAGCTGGGGTGGCCGGTGCCGCAGCCCAGGTTCACCAGGCGGCCCTTGGCCAGCAGGATGATGCGCTTGCCGTCCGGGAAGATCACGTGGTCGACCTGGGGCTTGACCTCTTCCCACTGGCATTTCTCTTCGAGCTTGGCGACCTGGATCTCGTTGTCGAAATGGCCGATGTTGCAGACGATGGCCTGGTCCTTCATGGCAGCCATGTGCTCGAAGGTGATGACATCACGGTTGCCGGTGGTGGTGACGAAGATGTCGGCCTTGTCGGCGGCCCATTCCATGGTCACGACCTTGTAGCCCTCCATTGCCGCCTGCAGGGCGTTGATGGGGTCGATCTCGGTCACCCACACCTGGGCACTCAGGGCGCGCAGGGCCTGGGCCGAGCCCTTGCCCACGTCGCCATAACCCGCCACCACGGCCACCTTGCCGGCGATCATGACGTCGGTGGCGCGCTTGATGCCGTCCACCAGCGACTCGCGGCAGCCGTAGAGGTTGTCGAACTTGCTCTTGGTGACCGAGTCGTTGACGTTGATGGCGCGAAACATCAGCGTGCCCTTGGCCGACATTTCCTTCAGGCGGTGCACGCCGGTGGTGGTCTCTTCGGTCACGCCGATGATCTGCGCACTCTTGCGGCTGTACCAGGTGCTGTCCTGGGCCAGCTTGGCCTTGATGGCAGCGAACAGGATGGTCTCTTCCTCGCTGCCGGGGTTGGCCAGCACGGACAGGTCCTTCTCGGCCAGCTTGCCCAGGTGCATCAGCAGCGTGGCGTCGCCGCCGTCGTCCAGGATCATGTTCGGGCCTTCGCCCTCGGTGCCCTTGGCGCCGAAGTCGAAGATGCGGTGCGTGTAGTCCCAGTAATCGACCAGGGTTTCGCCCTTGACGGCGAACACCGGCGTGCCGGCGGCGGCGATGGCGGCGGCGGCGTGGTCCTGGGTCGAGAAGATGTTGCAGGAAGCCCAGCGAACCTGTGCGCCCAGGGCTTGCAGGGTCTCGATCAGCACCGCCGTCTGGATGGTCATGTGCAGCGAACCGGTGATGCGCGCGCCCTTGAGGGGCTGCTTGGCAGCGAACTCCTCGCGGATGGCCATCAGGCCGGGCATCTCGGTTTCGGCGATGCGGATTTCCTTGCGGCCCCAGTCGGCCAGACCGATGTCGGTGATGACACAGTCGGTGTTGACGGGGTGGATGCGTGCGTTCATGTGGTGTGCTCCAAAACGAGTTTGAGAACCACTTGCCGGGGGAGAGAAAAGCGCTCACCACACAGGAAGTGGATGAGCGTCGTTGCGAATCTGAACCCCGAGCCTCACACGGCGCCAGATCGGCCGCGCTGCAACGCTCCTCGGAGGAGGCCGGATTTTAGCGCAGACTGCGCCAGACGTTGACGGCGAACAGCAGGACCGAGACCCCGACCACGATGGACGTGATGCCCAGGACCGGCTCGATGGCGGTGTTGCCCAGCATCACCAGCGTGAGGGTGATCAGCAGGATCACCGCGCCCACCTGGTGCAGCCAGAACTGGATGCGCTCGAGCCGGGCATTGAGCCGGTCGCCGAAGTGCAGCACATAAAAGCCGATCAGGGCCATGGACGCCCAGCCCAGCAGGTTGATGTGGGCGTGCACCGGTTTGAGCGTGTGGTCGTGCGATGCGCCCATGTAGATGCCCAGGCTGACCCCGATCACGAAATACACCACGGCCGCCTTCAGCCACGCGATGGCTTGCTTGTTCATGGTCCAACCCTCCAGTTGATGAAAGAGACCGCAGCATAGTGAAAAAATCACTTTGTGACAAATTGCAAAATCGCCTCGGCTATGCTGGCGCCCCATGTTTGCCCTGACCGACTGGCCCGCCGCCGAACGCGCCCACATCCGCGGTGTGTTCACCGACATCGACGACACGCTGACCCGCGACGGCGCCATCGAGCCGGCGGCCCTCCAGGCCCTGGCCGATCTGCGGCGCGCCGGCCTCGCGGTCTATGCCATCACCGGCCGGCCGGTGGGCTGGAGCCTGCCCTTCGTGCAGGGCGCGGTGCCCTGGCCGGTGAACGCCATCGTGGCCGAGAACGGCGCGGTCGCGCTGCTGCCGGGTGGGGGACGCCTGTACCAACAGGACACCGTCACACGCGAGGCCCACTTCGCCCGCCTGCAGCGGGTGCTGGCCCGCATCGAACACGAGGTGCCCGGCGCCCACCGCGCCACCGACAGCCCCGGCCGCGAGACCGACATCGCCATCGACCACAGCGAATTCACCCACCTGCCCGAAGTGGCCATCCAGCAGGTGGTGGCCCTGATGCGCGCCGAGGGCCTGAACGCCACGGTGAGCAGCATCCACGTCAACGGCTGGCTGGGCGGGCACAACAAGCTCGAAGGCGCGCGCTGGATCCTGCGCGAGACCACCGGGCGCGGGCTGGACGACGAGCTGGACCGCTGGGCCTACGTGGGCGATTCAACCAACGACCAGCTGATGTTCGCCCATTTCCCCCACAGCGTGGGCGTGGCCAACATCGCGCGCTTCGTTCCGCAACTGCAGCACCTGCCCCGTTATGTGGCGGCGGGCGAGCGTGGCCAGGGCTTCGCCGAGGTGGCGCGGGCACTGCTGGAGGCGCGCGCGTGAGCGAACACCCGCTGCCCACCCACCACCACGCCGGCCCCCCACCGGCCCACGCGGGGCGGGGCCTGGTGGCGATTTTTGGCGCCACCTTCTGCGAGCTGGTCGGCGTGTTCATGCTGTCGCCCCTGCTGCTGCTGCGCCTGAAAGACGGCGGCATGGCCACCGCCACCGCCGGGCTGTTCGCAGCCACCAGCTGGCTGGGCATCTTCCTCATGACCCCCATGGCCTCGGCGCTGACCCGCCGGCTGGGGCGCCGGCCCACGCTGTGGCTGTCAGCCCTGATCCCGGTGCTGACCTCCACCGGCTTCCTGCTGAGCCCGAACGCCGGCCTGTGGTTCGTGCTCTACCTGGTGGCGGGCATGGCCGGCGGGTTGCGCTGGGTGCTGGCCGAGGCCATCGTGGCCGAGTTCTCCAGCGCGCGCCAGCGCGGACGCAACGTCGGCCTGTTCGAGACCATGGTCGGCACCACCTTCGTCATTGGACCGGCCCTGCTGGCCTGGGTGGGCGCGCAGAGCGAAGCCGCGCTGTGGTGGGCCATGGGCTTCATGGCCTTGGGCCTGGGCTGGAGCCTGCTGATCCCTGCGCTGCCCCCCGCCACCGACGCGGCCGACGCCCGCGTGGGCCTGGGCGGCGTCTGGCACGCCCTGCTGGCCCACCCGATGGTGATGGGCATCGGTTTCATCGGCGGCTTTTTTGAAAGTGGCCTGACCGCCATGCTGCCGCTCTACGGTCTGGCCCTGGGCCTGGGCGCCACCGCGGCCGCGCTGCTGGTGTCGGCCAGCGGCCTGGGCAGTGCGCTGATGATGCTGCCGGCCGGCGAACTGGCCGACCGCATGGGCCGCCACCCGCGCCAACGCTGGGGCAACGCAGCCCAGAGCCGGCGCCGGCTCATGCGGGTGTGCGCCGGGCTCACGCTGCTGGCCACCCTGGTCATTCCCTTCGTGGCCGGCACGCCGTGGCTGGCCGCGCCGGTGGCCTTTGTCTGGGGCGGCGCCGGCGGCTGCCTCTACACCCTGGTGATGATCGACATCGGCTCGCGCGAAAGTGGCATCACCCTGGTCAACAGCACGGCCGTGCTGGTGATGTCCTACACCCTGGGCGGCGTGCTGGCGCCGGCCCTGGGCAGCGCGGCGCTGCAGTGGTCGCCCACGCTGGGGTTCCCGGCCTTGCTGCTGGGGGTGGCCGGCGCCGGCTACGCGCTGCTGCGGCGCGGCGCGCCGGTTCAAACGTAGGGCGTGGTTTCCAGATGGGCGTCACAACCCACGCCGGCCGCGATCCAGCGCGGGGCCAGCCGGCGCAGCAGCGGCGCGGCCCAGCGCCAGCCGGGGCGCAGCACGGCCTGGGGTTCGGTCAGGGCGCCACATCGGTAGGCCGCGTCGGCCTCGCTCCAGCGCAAGACCTCGCAGGCGCCCCGGCGCCGGCCCGACAAGACCACGCCCAGCGGGCAGGGCTCGCTGAGGCAACACAGGCCACAGCCGTTGCAGGGCGCGCCATGGGCCGGCTTGGGCGGGGCCTGCGGGTGGATCATCACCACCCGCTGCGCGGCCTTCACCACCGCAGCAGGCGGCGCCCGGCCAGCGCCCCCAGCGCCGTGGGCACCAGCATGCCCAAGACGTACCAGACGGCCAGGAAAGGCGCGTCCGACTCCGGGCAGTGCAGGGCATAGGCGGCGGCACCCACGCCACCCGCCAGCCAGCCCGCCGCCGCCCCCGCCCACACCGGCCGGGTGGGCGCCAGCCCGCGCAGGAACCAGAACACCGCCACCGCGACCGGCAAGGACGTCAAGGCCACGTTGACCGAGCACACACGCCAGGTATCGCCCCACAACATCGGCGCGCGCTGGACGGGCTCGGCCTGCCACCACACCAGCGCCGCCCACAGCCACAGCAGCAGCACGGGCGCCGCCAGCCCCCAGCGCAGCAAGCCCAGCCGCAACCCGGGATGGGCCAGCCGGAACACCGCCACCGCCCCCAGCGCGGCCACCGCCAGCGGCATGGCCAGCTTGAGCACAAAAGGCACCGTGAGGGCCACCTGGGCCAGGTCGCTCCGCAGGCCATGATGGACCACCACCCAGGCCAGCGCCAGCAGCACGCCGCTGCCCAGGGCCAGGGCCATGCGCCGTTCGCCCACGCGGCGCGGCACCGGCGTGGTGTCGGCGGCCAGCAGGCCGATCAGGTCATCGGTTTTCATGTCGTTTCCTTCCAGAGCCGGGCCAGGGCCTTGATGCCACGGTGCACACCCACCTTCACCGCCGACTCGGACATGCCGGTCAGGCGGGCGGTCTCGGCCACCGACAAGCCCTCGATCTTGGTGTGTTGTATCGGCAGCCGCTGGTGGTCGGGCAGGGTCTCCAGCAAACGGCCGATGTCGCGCTTCGAATCGGCGGCTTCGTCCTCCGGCGCCACCAGCCACTCGGCCGTGCTGTTGTCCGCGTCGTCCAGCGGATCGTTCAGCGCCTCGTGGCGCGCACGGCGCCGCCACAAATCCACCAGCTTGTAGCGCGCCAGCGCGTGCACCCAGGCGGTCAGCGGCTCGCCCGGCCGGTAGGTGTGGCGCTGCGCATGCACCGCCATCAGTGTGTCCTGCACGAGGTCCTCCACCTCGTCGGGCAGGCGCTGCAGGCGGCGTCGGAAATAGCCCCGCAGCAACGTGCTCAGGCGTTGCAGAAAAACCCGGTAGGCCGACGCGTCACCGTCCAGGCCCGCCAGCAACAGTCCTCTGAGTTCTTGCTCCATGGCGCTTGCCAGTTCAGTTCGCGTCATGGGGTGAAAAGGTTACAGGGCGGCTCAAAAAAAATTGTGGGAAGCATTGTGCTCCCGCGCTGTAACCGATGGACGCGCCGCGGCGAACTCACCACCGAACCCCACGGTTCATCACCTCAACCCCGATCCCACTGGAGCCACCATGAACACCCGTCCCCTCGGCCTGACCCTGATCACCCTCGCCGCCCTGTCCGCCGGTGCCGCCATCGCCCAATCCAGCATGCCCGACACCAAGGCCACCGCCAAGGAGCGCTGCTACGGCGTTTCGCTGGCCGGCAAGAACGACTGCGCCGCCGGCCCGGGCACCACCTGTGCCGGCACGTCCAAGGTGGACCACCAGGGCAACGCCTGGAAGTACGTGCCCGCCGGCACCTGCACCAGCATGAAGACGCCCACCGGCATGGGCTCGCTGATGCCCATCAAGTCCTGACCCCCATGCTGACCGCTGGCCTGGGCCTCAAGCCCGCCCACTGCGACGAGGCCCTGGCCCACCGTTCGCCCGGCCTGTGGTTCGAGGTCCATCCCGAGAACCACCTGGTCGACGGCGGTCCGCGCCTGGACTGGCTGTTGGCCATCGGCGAGCGGCACCCGCTCTCCCTGCACGGGGTGTCGCTGTCGCTGGCCGGGCTGGACCGGCCCGACCGCGCGCACCTGCGGCGCCTGCGCGGGCTGGTCGACCGGCTGCGCCCTGCCCTGGTGTCCGAACACCTGGCCTGGTGCGCGCTGGGTGGGCAGGTGCTGCCCGACCTGCTGCCCTTCGTGCGCGACGACGCCGCCCTGGCCCGCTGCGCCGCCCACGTCACGGAGGTGCAGCAGGCCCTCGGCCAACGCATCGCCATCGAGAACCCATCGCACTA
Source organism: Hydrogenophaga sp. OTU3427 (assembly GCF_038440225.1). Classification (NCBI taxonomy): domain Bacteria; kingdom Pseudomonadati; phylum Pseudomonadota; class Betaproteobacteria; order Burkholderiales; family Comamonadaceae; genus Hydrogenophaga; species Hydrogenophaga sp. OTU3427. The sequence continues at coordinate 53,978 of NZ_JASATI010000007.1, forward strand.
CATCGCCCTGCCCGGCCACACCTGGAGCGAACCCGACTTCTTGAACGAACTGGTGCGGCGCACCGGCTGCGGCCTGCTGCTGGACGTGAACAACGTCTTCGTCTCGGCCCACAACATGGGCTTTGACGCCCCCCCCATGCTGCGCGCCTACGATGCTGAAGCGGTGATGGAAATCCACCTCGCCGGCCACCACCGCGACCCGCTGCTGGGCGAGGCGCTGCTGATCGACTCGCACGACACGCCGGTGTCGGACGCGGTGTGGCGGCTGTACGCCGACCTGATCGCCGACATCGGCCCGCGCCCGACCTTGATCGAACGCGACGACCAGCTGCCCGGCTTCGCCACCCTGATGGCCGAGCGCGACCGCGCGCACCACCTGCTGACACGGGACGAGGTGCCCGCATGAACAGCGACGCCAACCTGGCCCTGATGCCGGCCTTCTGGCGGGCGCTGCTCGCCGCGCCCGATGAGGCGATGGGTGGTCCCATCGCCGCGATCGCGGCACAGCCGGGATTTGTGGTCTACCGCAACACCTGCCTCAAGGGCTGCGTCGATGCGCTGGCGGCGCAGTTCCCCAGCGTGCTGCGGCTGGTGGGGGAGGACTGGTTCCGCGCCGCGGCCGCCGAACACGTGCGCGCCCAGCCGCCCCACGACGGCCGCCTGCTGCGCTATGGCGAAGCCTTTGCCCACTTCCTGCGGGACTTCGCGCCCGCCGCCGATCTGCCCTACCTGGCCGGCGTGGCGCGGCTGGACTGGTGGTGGACCGAGGCCCACACCGCCGCCGATGCCGCGCCGCTGGCGCCTCAGACCCTGGCCGCGCTGGACGCCCAGGCCCTGCACACCCACGGCCTGCGGCCCCACCCCGCCGCGCGCTGGACCTGGAGCGACACGCTGCCCATCCACAGCCTGTGGCGGGCCGCGCGCGAGCAACACAACGACCCCAACCCACCGGCCTGGGTCGGCGAGGGCACGCTGCTCACCCGGCCACACGACCAGGTGTTGTGCGCGCCCCTGTCCGCGGGCGGCATCGCCCTGCTCGACGCCTGCGCCCATGGCCTGCCGGTGGCGCAGGCCATCGAACACGCGCTCGCGCGCGAGCCGGCGCTGGACCTCGGCGCCACCCTGGGCCTGCTGCTGACCCAGGGCGCCTTCACCGCCACCGTTTCCATCCACCGCCACGAGGAGCCGACATGAACCCGCTCACCACCCCCGTCACCCACCACCTGGGCACCCATGTCGGCTGGCGCGAACGCCTGCTCGGCGCCACGGCACGCCTGGTGCCAGACGACCTGATCGCCCTGGCCAGCCGCTTCGGCGTCGGCAGCATCTTTTTCCTGTCGGGGCGCACCAAGGTGGACGGTCTGCTGAGCCTGAACGAAACCGCCCTGCTGCTGTTCGAGCAGGACTACGCCCTGCCCCTGATCCCGCCGCTGTGGGCCGCCCACCTGGCCACCTACGCCGAACACCTGCTGCCCCTGCTGCTGTTCATCGGCCTGGGCACCCGATTCGCCGCCCTGGGCCTGCTGGGCATGACGCTCACCATCCAGCTGTTCGTCTACCCCAGCGCCTGGCCCACCCATCTGAGCTGGGCCGCGCCGCTGCTCTACCTGCTGGCGCACGGCGGCGGGCGGTGGTCGGCGGACCACGTGCTGTTCAGGCGCTGAGGCGGCTCAGCACCGGCGCCAGCGCCCGGCCGGTGTGGGTGCCCAGGCGCACCACGTCCTCCGGCGTGGCGGCGGCCACGATGCGGCCGCCGGCCGCGCCGCCCTCGGGCCCCAGGTCCAGCACCCAGTCGGCTTCGGCGATCACGTCGAGGTCGTGTTCGATCACCACCACGCTGTGGCCGCCGTTGACCAGGCGGTGCAGCACGTGGATGAGTTTCTCCACGTCGGCCATGTGCAGGCCCACCGTGGGTTCGTCCAGCACATACAGCGTGTGCGGCGCCTTCTGGCCCCGCCGCCCGACCTCGTCGCGCACCTTGCTGAGTTCGGTCACGAGCTTGATGCGCTGCGCCTCGCCACCGCTGAGCGTGGGACTGGGCTGACCCAGGGTGAGGTAGCCCAGGCCCACGTCCTTGAGCAGCTGCAGCGGGTGGGCGATGGCGGGCATGGCAGCGAAGAAGTCCACCGCTTCGTCCACCTCCATCTGCAACACGTCGCCCACACTCTTGCCGCGCCAGGTCACGGCCAGGGTCTCGGGGTTGAAGCGGGCGCCGTGGCAGCCTTCGCAGGGCACCTTCACATCGGGGAGGAAACTCATCTCGATGGTGCGCACGCCTTGCCCTTCGCACACCGGGCATCGGCCTTCACCGGTGTTGAAACTGAAGCGCCCCGGCCCATAGCCGCGCGCCTTGGCCTCCAGCGTCTCGGCGAAGAGCTTGCGCACCGTGTCCCAGAAGCCGATGTAGGTGGCCGGGCAGCTGCGTGGCGTCTTTCCGATGGGCGTCTGGTCGACCTCCAGCACGCGGTCGACAAAACCCCAGCCTTCGACCGCGGCACAGCCGCTCCAGGGCTGGCCCTTGCCCGCGGCCAGCGCCTCGCGGCCGGCCTTGGTGGACGCCTGCTGCACCGCCGCCTGCACATTGGCCAGCAGCACATCGCGCGCCAGGGTGGACTTGCCCGATCCGCTGACGCCGGTGACGGCCACCAGGCGCTTGAGCGGCACCGCCGCATCCACCTGCTGCAGGTTGTGCAGCCGGGCGCCCTGCACGGTGATCCACGGGCCCTGATCGGGCAGCACCTCGCGCCGGGGGTGCAGCGGGTGGCGGATGGCCTGCAGCAGGTAGCGGCCGGTCACCGAATCGGGTGCGTCCGACAGGTCCTGGGCCGTGCCCTGTGCCACCACGCGCCCGCCGCGTTTGCCGGCGCTGGGGCCGATGTCGATGATGTGGTCGGCGCGGCGTATGGTGTCCTCGTCGTGCTCCACCACCACCAGGGTGTTGCCCTTGTCGCCCAGCTTGTGCAGGGCGTTGAGCAGGATCTGGTTGTCGCGCGCGTGCAGGCCGATGGTGGGCTCGTCGAGCACGTAGCACACGCCCTGCAGGTTGCTGCCCAGCTGGGCGGCCAGGCGGATGCGCTGCGCCTCACCGCCACTGAGCGTGGGCGCACCGCGGTCCAGCGTGAGGTAGCCCAGGCCCACCTCCTCCAGAAACTCCAGCCGGCTCTTGATCTCGGGCACCAGGTCGCGGGCGATGTCGATCTCGCGCTGGCTCATGGCGCCTTCGAGCGACAGGCTCTCCACCCAGCGCCGCACGTCGACCACGGCCAGGCGCGCGATGTCGGTGATGCCCACCCCGGCGAAGCGCACCGCGCGGGCGATGGCATTCAGGCGCGTGCCCTCGCAGGTCGGGCAGGCGACATCGGCCACGTCCTCCAGCTCGGGCTCGGCAAAGGTCTGCTCGCGGCCCTTCTCCTTGTCGTCGCGCACCGAGTCGTCCATGGCCTTGCGCTGGTCACGCGTGAGCTTGACGCCCGTGCCCACGCAGTCGGGGCACCAGCCGTGTTTGCTGTTGTACGAGAACAGGCGCGGGTCCAGCTCGGCGTAGGAGGTGGCGCACACCGGGCAGGCGCGCAGGGTCGAGAAGCTGTGCACATGGCCGATGGCGGCCGTCGAGCGGCCTTCGCGCATGGCCTCGGCCAGGGAGGTGATGCCGCTGAGCACGGTCAGCACGCCCTTGCCGTGTTCCAGCGCCAGCGCCAGCTTGTCGCGCAGCAGGCCTTCGTTCTCGGGCGACACGTCCAGGCTGGCCACCGGCAGCTCGATGCTGTGTTCCTTGAAGCGGTCGATGCGCGGGAAACCGGTGGTGGGCAGGAACTCGCCGTCGACCCGCAGGTGGGTGTAGCCGCGCGGGCGCGCCCAGTCGGCCAGTTCGGTGTAGACGCCCTTGCGGTTGACCACCAGCGGCGCCAGCAGGCCGATGTGCTGGCCCCGGAAGGCGGTCATCAGCGACGCGGCGATGCGCTCGGCGGTCTGTGGCTGCACGGCCGCACCGTCGCGCACGCAATGCTGCACGCCCAGCTTCACGTACAGCAGGCGCAGGAAGTGCCAGACCTCGGTGGTGGTGCCCACCGTGCTCTTGCGCCCGCCGCGGCTCAGCCGCTGCTCGATGGCCACAGTGGGCGGGATGCCGTAGACGGCGTCGACCTCGGGCCGGCCGGCCGGCTGCACGATGCTGCGGGCGTAGGCGTTGAGGCTTTCCAGGTAGCGGCGCTGGCCTTCGTTGAACAGGATGTCGAAGGCCAGGGTGGACTTGCCCGAGCCGCTGACACCGGTGATGACGTTGAACTGCCCGCGCGGGATGTCCACGCTCAGGCCCTTGAGGTTATGTTCGCGCGCGTTGACGATCTGGATCGCGTTGGCGCCCTGGGCCGGCGCGGCCCGGGGGGGCCGCCGCCAGGCCGCCGCAGGCTCGCCGGCCAGCGCGGCGCCCACGCCCATGGCCAGCTCGTACTCGCGCAGCGCCTGGGCGGTGTGCGAGCTGGCGTGCAGGCGCACGTCCTCGGGCGTGCCCTCGGCCACCACCAGGCCACCGCCGTCACCGCCTTCGGGGCCGAGGTCGATCAGCCAGTCGGCGGCGCGCATCACGTCCAGGTTGTGCTCGATCACCACCAGGGAATGCCCGGCGTCGAGCAGCTTGCGCAGCGCGCGCATGAGCTTGGCGATGTCGTCGAAGTGCAGGCCGGTGGTGGGTTCGTCGAACAGGAACAGCGTGCCCTTGCGCGCCAGCGGCTGACGGCTTTTGCTGGCGGTGCTGGCCGCCTCGGCCAGGAAACCCGCGAGCTTGAGGCGTTGCGCCTCGCCGCCCGACAGCGTGGGCACGGGCTGGCCCAGGCGCACGTACTCCAGGCCCACGTCGACGATGGGCTGCAGCGCGCGGATCACCTCGCGGTCGGCGCTGAACAGGGCGGCCGCCTCGCTCACCGTGAGGTCCAGCACATCGGCCACGTTGAGCCAACGTCCGCCGCGTTCGATGTGGATCTCCAGGATCTCGGGCCGGTAGCGTTTGCCGTCGCAATCCGGGCAGCGCAGGTAGACGTCGCTGAGGAACTGCATCTCCACGTGCTCGAAGCCCGAGCCGCCGCAGGTGGGGCAGCGGCCGTCGCCGCTGTTGAAGCTGAACTTGGACGCGGTGTAGCCACGCTGGCGTGAGAGGGGCGCATCGGCGAACAGGTTGCGGACGGCGTCCCAGGCGCCCACATAACTGGCCGGGTTGGAACGCGCCGTCTTGCCGATGGGCGACTGGTCGACAAAGACCACGTCGGACAGAAAATCGGCGCCCAGCAGGCGGTCGTGGGCGCCGGGCGATTCGGTGGCGCGGCCAAAGTGGCGCATCAGCGCCGGCGCCAGCACGTCCTGCACCAGCGAGGACTTGCCCGAGCCACTGACCCCGGTCACCACCACCAGGCGCTGCAGCGGGATGTCGACCGTGACGTCACGCAGGTTGTGTTCGCGCGCGCCCTCCAGGATCAGGCGCGGCGTGTTGTCGGTCACCATGCGCTTGAAGCCCATGCCGATCTGCTTGCGTCCGCCCAGGTAGACGCCGGTGGCGGTGTCGACGCGGCGCAGCGCCTCGGGCGTGCCGTCGAACACGATCTGGCCGCCGCGCTCGCCCGGGCCGGGGCCCATGTCGATGATGCGGTCGGCGGCCAGCATCACGGCCGGGTCGTGCTCCACCACCACCAGGGTGTTGCCGGCATCGCGCAGGCGCAGCATGGCCTCGTTGATGCGCGCCATGTCGCGCGGGTGCAAGCCGATGCTGGGCTCGTCCAACACGAACAGGGTGTTGACCAGGGAGGTGCCCAGGGCCGTGGTGAGGTTGATGCGCTGCACCTCGCCGCCGCTGAGCGTGCGGCTCTGGCGGTCCAGCGTGAGGTAGCCGATGCCCACGTCCACCAGGTACTTGAGGCGGGTGGTGATCTCCTCGAACAGCAGCTTGAGCGCCTGCGCGTCGCCGCCGCTGGCGTGGGCCGCGATCTCGGCCGCAATCAGGTCGAAGAAGCGCCGCATGCGGACGATGGGCAGCAGCATGAGGTCGTGCAGGCACAGCCCGGGCAAAGCCTCCAGCTGCGCGCGCGACCAGGTGACGCCCTGGGGCAGGAAGCGCTTCTCCGGCGGCAGCACCGCGTCGGCCGCGGCCTGCGAGCCGATGCGCCACAGCAGGCTCTCGGTCTTGAGCCGCGCGCCGCCACAGGTGCCACAGGGCGTGTAGCTGCGGTACTTGGACAGCAGCACGCGGATGTGCATCTTGTAGGACTTGCTCTCCAGGTAGGCGAAGAAGCGCTTGATGCCGTACCAGCGCTTGTTCCACTGCCCTTCCTTGAAGTCGGGCACGCCGTCGATGACCCAGTGCCGCTGCTCGGGCGTGAGCTTGTTCCAGGCGGTGTCGCGCGGGATGCCGGCGGCCTCGGCGTGGCGCATCAGGTCGTCCTGGCACTCCTTCCACGCGGGTGTCTGTATGGGCTTGATGGCGCCGGCGCGCAGCGTGAGTTTTTCGTCGGGAATCACCAGCCCGTAGTCGACCCCGATCACCCGGCCAAAACCCCGGCAGGCCTCGCACGCGCCCACCGCCGAGTTGAACGAGAACATGGACGGCATGGGGTCGGTGTAGCGGATGTCGCTGTCCGGGCAGTGCAGGCCCGTCGAAAAACGCCACAGATCCGGCTCGCCTTCGTCGTTGAGCTTGTAGACGTTCAGGCGCCCGCTGCCGCGCTTCAAGCCCACTTCAATCGCCTCGATGACCCGCGCTTTTTCTGCGTTGGCCAAACGAAAACGGTCCGCCACCACATCCAGCAGCTTGCGCGGCCCGGTGACGGTGGCCACCTCGCGCTCCGCCTGCACCTTGGTGAAGCCGCTGGCCAGCAGCCATTGCTCCACCTCTTCGGCGCTGGTGCCGGCCGGCAGCTCGACCGGGAAGGTGACCACCAGGCGCGGATCGCCGGCCTCGGCGGCGCGGCGGAGCAGCTCGGCGTAGATGGTTTCGGTGGAGTCGTGCCGCACCGCGTGGGCGGTCTGGCGGTCGAACAGGTTGCCGGCGCGGGCAAACAGCAGCTTGAGGTGGTCGTTCAGCTCCGTCATGGTGCCGACCGTGGAGCGCGAACTGCGCACCGGGTTGGTCTGGTCGATGGCGATGGCCGGCGGCACGCCTTCGACCTTGTCCACCGCCGGCTTGTCCATGCGGTCCAGGAACTGCCGCGCGTAGGCGCTGAAGGTCTCGACGTAGCGACGCTGGCCTTCGGCGTAGAGGGTGTCGAACACCAGGCTGGACTTGCCCGAGCCGCTGGGGCCGGTCACCACCGTCAGTTCGCCGGTGCGGAAGTCCACGTCCAGGTTCTTGAGGTTGTGCTGGCGGGCGCCGTGGATGCGGATCAGGCCGCTGTGGTGTTCGGGTGATGACATGGGTTCGCCTGGTGGGAGGCAAACATTCTATGTAGCCCCGGGCCACGCGGCGCGGCGAAGGGCTTTGCGCGGTCCGATCCGGCCGCACCACCCCCGTCCCCCCGCGAACGGGGGCGGGTCCGGGCGGGTCAGCCCTTGACGATCAGCACCGGCACCTTGGCATGGGTCAGCACCTTTTGCGCCACGCTGCCCAGGATCAGCGCTTCCACGCCCTGGCGGCCGTGCGAGCCCATGACGATCAGGTCGCAAGCTTCGATCCGGGCGGTTTCGGTGATGCCCTCGTAGACCACCGAACGCTCGATGGTGTCGCCGGCATAGGACACGCCACGCTGCTTGCAGCTGTCGGCCAGCATCTCCAGCGAGCGGTTGGCCGCCAGCTTGGCTTCGCTCAGGTAGGCCTGCAGGCCCACCGCCGAGGCGTCGCCGATGCCGATGTAGGGGAAAGGATCGATCACGTAGACGCCAATGATCTGCGCGCCGTGGACCTTGGCCAGGTCGGCCGCGAAGTCAGCGGCCTTGTGGGCCAGGTCGGAACCGTCGGAAGGCACGAGGATTTTCTTGAACATGGGGTTCTCCTTTTCCAAGGCGGCCAGTATCGGTCAAACGCGGCCGCATGCGCTTGCGCCAGATCAAGTGTCCAGCACCTCCCCGGCCTCCACCGCGACCGCGCAGTACTTGACCTCGGCGATCTTGGCCACCGGATCCAGCGCCGGGTTGGTCAGCAGGTTGGCCGCTGCCTCCGCGTAGGCGAAAGGAATGAAGGCGGTGTCCGCCGGCATGCCCTCGTCCAGGCGCACGGCCAGGGAGACGGCGCCCCGGCGCGAACGCACGCGTGCCGTGCCGCCGCCGGCCAGGCCCAGGCGTTGTGCCGTGGCCGGATGCAGGCTGACGCTGGGCACCGGCTCCAGCGCGTCGAGTACGCTGGCGCGGCGCGTCATGCTGCCGGTGTGCCAGTGTTCCAGCTGGCGGCCGGTGATCAGCACCAGCGGGTAGTCGGCATCGGTCACCTCGGCGGGTGGCAGCGGCGTGGCCGGCACCAGCCGGGCACGGCCCGTGGCGGTGGGGAAATGATCGGTGAACACCACAGCCTGCCCGGGGTCGCCCAGGTCGTGCACCGGGTAGACCACGGCCTGCTCGCGCCACAGGCGCGGCCAGGACAGGCCGGCGATGCTGGGCATGAGGGAACGCATCTCCTCGAACACCGCGCCGACGCCATGGGCCGGGTCGTCGCTGGCCGTGCCGTCGGCAGCGATGCCATAGCGCCAGTCCAGGCCCAGGCGGCACGCGATCTGCTCGGTGATCCAGGCGTCGGCGCGGGCCTCGCCGGGGGCGTTCAGCGCCCGGTGGCCGATCTGCACGCAGCGGTCGGTGTTGGTCACGCTGCCGGTCTTCTCGGGCCACGCGGTGGCGGGCAGGACCACATCGGCCAGCGCGGCGGTTTCGGTCAGGAAGATGTCCTGCACCACCAGGTGGTCCAGCCGCGCCAGGGCCTCGCGCGCATGGGTGGCGTCGGGGTCGCTCATGGCCGGGTTCTCGCCCTGGATCAGCATGGCGCGGATCTGCCGGTCGTACGCGGCGTTGATGATCTCCACCACGGTGAGGCCCGGCTGCGCGCCCAGCGTGCCGGGGGCCAGGCGCCAGACCTCTTCGGCATGGGCGCGCGCGGCGGCGTCGCTCACCGGCCGGTAGTCGGGGAAGACCATGGGAATCAGGCCGGCGTCGCTCGCACCCTGCACGTTGTTCTGCCCGCGCAAGGGGTGCAGGCCGGTGCCCGGGCGGCCGATCTGGCCGGTGATCAGGGACAGGGCGATCAGGCAGCGCGCGTTGTCGGTGCCGTGGCTGTGCTGGCTCACGCCCATGCCCCACAGGATGATGCTGGCCTTGGACGTGGCGAAGGCGCGCGCCACCTCGCGGATGGTATCGGCGTCAATGCCGCACACGGGCGCCACCACCTCGGGCGCGAAGTCGGCCACGTGGGCCTTGAGCTGGGCGAAGTCCAACGTGCGCTCGCGCACAAAGGCCTCGTCGGTCAGGCCCTCTTGCGTGATGACATGCAGCAGGCCGTTGAGCAGGGCCACGTCGGTGCCCGGGGTGAACCCGAGGAACTTCCAGGCGTGGCGCGCCAGCTCGGTGCGGCGCGGGTCGGCCAGCACCAGCCGGGCGCCGCGCTTGACGGCGTTTTTCATCCAGCTCGCGCCCACCGGGTGGTTCTGGGCCGGGTTGGCGCCGATGACGAAGATCAGCTCGGCGTGTTCGACGTCGCGCAACGGGTTGCTGACCACGCCCGAGCCCACGCCTTCCATCAGCGCGGCCACGCTGGAGGCGTGGCACAGGCGGGTGCAATGGTCCACGTTGTGGGTGGCAAACGCCGTGCGGATCAGCTTCTGGAACAGGTAGGCCTCTTCGTTCGTGCCCTTGGCCGAACCGAAGCCCGACACCGGGCTCAGGCGCCCGCGCTCGGGTGTGCTGGCCAGCGCGCGCTTGAAGCCAGCGGCGGCGGCGTCCAGCGCCTCGTCCCAGCTGGCCTCGCGGAACAGCGCGCGCACTTCCTCGGGCGTGCGCCGGCGCAGGCTGTGCGCCGGGTCCTTGGGCACGCCTTCGCGGCGGATCAGCGGGCGCGTCAGGCGGTCCGGGTTGTGCACGTAATCAAAGCCAAAGCGGCCCTTCACACACAGCCGGCCCTCGTTGGCCGGGCCCTGTTTGCCTTCCACGTGGTCGATGCGGCCGTCCTTGACGTGGTAGGTCAGCTGGCAGCCGACGCCGCAGTAGGGGCAGACCGAGTCGACGGTCTTGTCCGCCACGCGGGCGTAGCTGCCGTTGGCGGGCGCGATGGCGCCGGTGGGGCAGGCCTGCACACACTCGCCACAGGCCACGCAGGTGCTGTCGCCCATGGCGTCGCCCTGGTCCAGCACGATCTGCGCGTGGCCACCGCGGAAGGCCAGGCCGAGCACGTCGTTGCCCTGGATGTCGCGGCAGGCGCGGATGCAGCGGGTGCACTGGATGCAGGCGCCGAGGTTGAGCTGCATGGCCGGGTGGCTGAGGTCCGGGGCCGGCGGCGCGCGGCGCTGGAAACGCTGCGGCGCGGCGCCCACGGCCTGGCCCCAGCGGGCGAGTTCGCTGTCCTGCTTGAGGTCGGTGGTGTGGTCGCCGGCATCGGCCAGCAGCAGCTCCAGCACGGTCTTCTGGGCCGCCGTGGCGCGCGTGCTGTTGCTGTGCACCACCATGCCGGCTTGCGGCGCGCGGCAGCACGAGGCCGCCAGCACACGCTCTCCCTCGACCTCCACCACACAGGCGCGGCAGTTGCCGGCGCTGGGCAGTCCGGGCTTGTGGCACAGGTGGGGGATGTCCACGCCCACGCGGTGGGCCACCTGCCAGATCGATTCGCCAGGCAGGGCCTGGACCGGCTGGCCGTTGAGGCTGAAGTCGGTCAGGGGCAGTTCGTTGGACTTCATGGCTTCACCTCGTCGGGGAAAAAGCGCAGCACCGAATCGAAGGGATTGGGCGCTGCCTGGCCCAGGCCACAGATGGACGCGTCGCGCATGACCTGCGACAGCTGGGCCAGGCGTTCGCCGTCCCACACCTTGTCCGCCATCAGATGGGCCGCCTGCACCGTGCCGGCGCGGCAGGGCGTGCATTGGCCGCAGGACTCGTGTTCAAAGAAGCGCATCAGGCTCAGGGCCGCGTCGCGCACGCTGTCGTGCTGGCTCAGCACCACCACCGCCATGGAGCCGACGAAGGCGCCGTGTTCGGCCAGGGTGTCGAAGTCCAGCGGCACGTCGGCCAGCGCGGCCGGCAGGATGCCGCCCGAAGCGCCCCCGGGCAGGTAGGCGTGGAGCCGGTGCCCCTCGGGCAGGCCACCCGCGTGCTCGGCGATCAGCTCGTTGAGCGTGATGCCGGCCGGCGCCAGGTACACACCCGGCTTGTTGACCCGCCCCGAGACGCTGAAGCGCCGCAGGCCGCTGCGGCCGTGCCGCCCCTGCCCCGCCAGCCAGGCGCCGCCCCGGGCCAGTATCTCGGGCAGCCACCACAGGGTTTCCAGGTTGTGCGCCAGCGTGGGCCGGCCGAAGACGCCATTCACCGCCACGATGGGGGGTTTCAGGCGCGGCATGCCCCGCTTGCCTTCCACCGATTCGATCAGGGCCGACTCCTCGCCACACACGTAGGCACCGGCGCCCCGCCGCAGCGCGATGCGCGGGAAACGCACCTCGGGGTAGCGCGGCGTCCAGGCCGCGATCCGCTGCTGCAGATCGGCGATGGCGGCGCTCAGGATGGCACGGCCGTCGTGGTACTCGTCGCGCAGGTAGAGCCACACGTCCCCGGCACCCACGGTCAGCGCTGCGATCAGCATACCTTCGAGCACCTGGCGCGGCGAGGTGGTGAGCACCTGCCAGTCCTTGAAGGTGCCGACCTCGCCCTCGTCGATGTTGACCACCATGGCCTTCTGGCCCGGCTGGGCGCGCACCGTCTCCCACTTGCGCCAGGACGGAAAACCGGCGCCGCCCAGGCCGCGCAGGCCCGAGGCCTTGAGTTCGGCCAGCACCTGGTCGGGTGTCACGGCGCCGTCGAGCAGGCGCAACAGCTGGGCATAGTCGCTGTCGCCCGGCGGCACGGGCAGCACGCGCGGGCCGGTGTCGCCGCGCTCGACCAGCGCGGCCACCGCCTCGGCGCTGGCATGCGGCAACTGGTGCTGGCCCACGCAGGCGGCGGGTGCCTGGTGGCACTGACCGATACACGGCGCGGCCAGCACCTGCACCGACGTGTCGCCCGCGAGCCGCGCGCGCACATCGGCCAGCAGCGCGTGGGCGCCGGCCATCTCGCACGACAGGCTGGTGCACACCCGCACCGTAGTGCGCGCCACCGGCGCGTCGTCGTCGACGATCTGGAAGTGGTGGTAGAAGCTGGCCACCTCGAACACCTCCACCTGGCTCAGGCGCAGGCGTTCGGCCAGCGCGGCCAGCCGGCCCTTGCGCAGCGCGCCCTCGGCGTCGTTGAGGCGGTGCAGGTGTTCGATCAGCAGCTCGGGCCGGGCGTCCAGCCCGTCGCACAGGGCCGCCACGCGCGCCCGGTCGTCGGGGGTCACCTGCCGGCCCTTGGGCGTGCCGCGCAGCTTGCCCTTGCCCGGGAGGTCCATGCGGCGCATGGGCACTGCCTGCACGCCGACCAGGCGCCCGTCGGTTGGGATTGACTCGTTCATGCGGACAGCGTAGCACCACACCCCACTTCAAATATGCATGCCACTGCATAATTAACCATGCTCCGCTTCACCCTCCAACCCCAATGGCGCGTCGAGCGCGAGGCCGGCGAGAACCTGGACGCCACCGCCCTGCTGGCCTTGCTCGGCGCGGTGCAGGACAGCGGCAGCATCGCCCAGGCCGGCCGCGAACTGGGCCTGTCCTACCGCAAGGCCTGGGGACTGGTGGGCGATGCCGAGCGCCTGCTGGGCCAGCCCCTGGTCACCCGCGAGCGTGGCCGAGGCTCGGCCCTGACCGAGGCCGGCCAACGGCTGGTCTGGGCCGACGCCCGCATCGCCGCGCGCTTGCAACCCCTGCTGGCCTCGCTGGGTTCGGAGATGGGCGGCGAACTGGCGGGCGCGCAGCGCCGCCAGCGCCCGGTGTGCCGGCTGCATGCCAGCCACGGTTTTGCGGTGGCGTCCCTGCACGAGTTGCTGAATGCCCGCCGCCTGCCCATCGACCTGCGCTACCGCAACAGCCTGGAAGCCGTGGCCGCGCTGGCGCGGGGAGAATGTGACTTGGCGGGTTTTCATGTGCCCCTGGGCGAACTGCAACACCAAGCCGCGCAGCGTTACCTGTCGTGGCTCAAACCCGACCGGCACCGCCTGGTGCTGCTGGCGGGGCGCACCCAGGGCCTGTTTCTGGCGCCGGGCAACCCGCTGGACGTGCGCGGGCTGGACGATCTCACCCGCCCCGGCGTGCGTTTTGTCAACCGCCCCGAGGGCTCGGGCACCCGCGTTTTGACCGAGTTGCTGCTCAAGCGCCAGAGCATCGCACCGCAGGCCATCACCGGCTACAACACCACCGAAATGACCCACGCCGCCGTGGCCGCCTATGTGGCCAGCGGCATGGCCGATGTGGGCCTGGGGGTGCAGACTGCCGCCCAACGTTTCGGCTTGCATTTCATACCGCTGCTGCGCGAGCGCTACTTTTTTGCGCTGGCCACTGACGCCCAGGCCAGCGGCGAACTGTCGCCGGTGCTGAGTGTGCTCAGGTCGCCCGCTTTTCGCGCCCGCGTGGCCGCGCTGAGTGGCTACGACGCCAGCACCACCGGTGCGACCATGACGCTGGACGAGGCCTTTCCGGACTGAAAGCCCCCACGCTCCGCCGCTGCGCGGGTCGCTGCCCCCCGAGGGGACTGTTTCGCCTTGGGGCGGCCCGGCGGCGAAAAGTGCCGCTGCCACAGCGCGGTCAGCGCACCCGCGCCACCCCGCTCCCCACCTGGGTCGCGGCCTCCCACGCGCCGCTGTCAAACCACGCATCACCCTCCAGGCAGGCGCGCAGCATGGGCAGGGCGTCCTGGCCCCAGAACAGGCGGCCATCGACCTCGAACGTGGGCACGCCAAACACCCCCAGGGCCAGCGCGGCCTCGGTGTTGGCGCGCAGCTGCTGCTTGACCTCGGGGCTGTCGGTCGCGGGCATGGGGTGGCCACATTCGGCCATGTGGTCGGCCAGGCGCTGCGACAACGCCGCCAGCCGCTGTGGGTCGTTGGGATCGCCGCCGCCATGCCACACGTGGTGGAACAGGGCCTCGGTGACGAAGCGGCTGGTGCCGCCCTGCGCGGCCGGATGTTGCGCACAGGCCGCCCCCAGACGCAGCAGCGGCAGCGGGTTGAAGGGGTGGCTGGCCGGCATGTCCAGCCGCACGCTTGCGCGGTGCGCCAGCCAGGCCACCTGGCGGTAGGTCCAGTCGCGCTTCGGCGCGATCTCGGCCGGCCCGAGCTGGCCGTGGTGCGCCAGCAGCCCCGCGAACAGCACCGGCACGTGGCGCACCCGGTGGCCCACGCCCATCATGGCCTGCGGCCAGGCCTCGAAAGCCAGGTGGGCGTAGGGCGAGATCACGTCGTAGAAGAAGGTGATGGTTTTCACGTCGATGGGGCTGGGTGGCGTCGCACGGCTGTCACTTCGTGGGAACATTGCAGGCACAGGCATTTTGGAGCAAATCGACCGATGCACCGACACCCGATTCGCAGCACCTGGTTCAGGTCATGGTGGGCCTGCCACCTCCTGTGCCTGCTGCTGTGCCATCTGGGCGCCCAGGCGGCCACCGCGCTGGACGCCCTGACGCCGGGCGCGGTGCTGGATCGGGTTGAACACTGGATCGACCCCTCGGGCGTGGCCGATCTGTCGGCGGCGCAGACGGCCCACGCGGCGGGCCGGTTCGTGCCCGCGCCGGCCTCGCTGCGCACCGGCACCCACGCCCAGCCCCACTGGCTGCGCATGGAGGTGGCGCAGCGCCGCCCCCACGGCGACTGGGTGCTGGCCCTGCACACCACCGCCATCGATGACGTGCGTTTCTTCGGCCCCTTCGACGCCCAGGGCCGGGCTCTGGCCGAACCGGTGCTGACCGGCCTGGTGCGGCCCTACGACAGCCGCCCGCTGGGCATCGAGCGGCCGGCCATGCGGCTGCAACTCGACCAGCCCGGTCCTTACGTGGTCTACATGCGGCTCGTGTCCCACTCCTCGCAGTCGCTCACGGTCTCGGCCTGGGACACGGTGGCCTACGTGCAGTCGCGGCAGCACAAGCGGCTGTTCGACGGCGTGGTCTACGGCATCCTGGTCGCGCTGCTGGTCTACAACCTGGTGCTGGCCTGGGTGTTCCGCCACGAAAGCTACGGCCTTTACGTGCTGACCTGTGCCGCCGCCCTCTTCACCTTGTCCAGCTACAACGGCCACGCCGCGCACTACCTGCTGGGCGACTGGCCCTGGTGGCAGGAGCGCGCCAACATGCTGGGCTCGGCGCTCTGGGTCGGGTTTGCCACGCTGCTGTGCCGCAGCTTTCTGGCGCTGCCCCGGCGCCTGCCCCGGTTCGACCGCGTGTTGCTGGCCGTGGCCGGCGCTGCCGGCGTGGCCGCGCTGCTGGCCCTGGCCGGCCAGACCACCTGGTCCCAGCACCTCGTGGAGATCACGGCCGTGGTGGGCACGCCGCTGGCCTTCGGGGTGGCCCTGTGGGTCTGGCGCCAGGGTTTTGCCGCGGCCGGCTGGTACCTGGGTGGCCAGGCCCTGCTGTTCCTCTCGGCGCTGGCGGTGGTGGGCATCAACTGGGGCCTGCTGGACGCCCCTTTCCTGCTGGCCAACGGCCTGCAGATCGGCGTCGTGGCCGAGATGCTGATGTTCGCCTACGCGCTCAGCGCCCGCGTGCGCCTGATGCACCAGCACCAGACCGAGCTGCGCGCCCGCGCCACCCACCTGGCCGAGGCCGCCGCCACCGACGCCCTGACGGGCCTGGCCAACCGGCTCGGCCTGGCCCAGCGCGCCGACCAGCTGCTGGCGGCGGGACAGCCGCATGCGGTGATGCTGCTGGACCTGGACCGCTTCAAGCCGGTCAACGACACCCACGGCCACGAAGCGGGCGACCGCCTGCTGGTGGAGGTGGCCCGCCGGCTGAACACCCACATGCGCGAGGCCGATCTGGTGGCCCGGCTGGGCGGCGATGAATTTGTCATCCTGCTCGCCGGCCGGCACACGCTGGCGCAGCTGACGGCCATGGCCGAGCGCCTCGGCCAGGCGGTGCGCCAGCCCTTTCAGGACCAGGGCCACAGCCTCAGCCTGGCCGTGAGCATCGGCATCGCGCGCTGCCCCGAGCACGGCCACAAGCTGGTCGATCTGCTGCGCCTGGCCGACGCCGCCATGTACCGCGCCAAACAGGCGCAGACCGGCTTCTCGTTCTACGAGCCGGCGGCGGCGGCCACGTCCTGACGCGACTCGATCGCGCGCCAGATGAGCAGCCGCTCCTCGGCGCTGGCACGGCCCCAGGCCACGATCTCGTCGAGGCTGCGCCAGCACCCTTCGCACAGGCCGGTGGCCGGCAGCATGCGGCAGACCCCCACACAGGGCGAGGGCACGGTGCCCGCCGGCGCGGTCTTGCGCGCACGGGCCAGGGTGATGCGGGAAGGCGGAGTGGTCACACCCAGAGCTTAGTCGAGCGCGACATCGGCCACCGGCGCACCGGTCAAAACCCCCAGATCCTGGGGTGCCAAGCGGAACACGCCATGCGGATGCCCAGCCGCGGCCCAGATGACGTCGAAGCGGAACAGCTCGCGGTCGACCAGCAGCACCGGCGGACTGGCGTGCGCCACCGGCGACACGCCACCGATGGAGAACCCGGTGCTGGCCTTGACAAAATCGGCATCGGCGCGGCCCAGTTTCTGGCCTTCGCCACACACCAGCGCCTGCACCTTCTTCTCGTCCACCCGCTTGTCGCCCGAGGTGACCACCAGCACGGCCGCGCCATCGGGCTTGCGCTTGAACACGATGCTCTTGGCGATCTGGCCCAGACCCACGCCCAGCGCGTCGGCCGCCTGCTGCGCGGTGCGCGCGGCGTCGTCCAGCATCACCGGCACATGCGGGTGGCCCAGGCGCAACAGCTCGGCGGACACGCGCAGCACGCCATCGGGGAGGTTTTTCTCGTTGTTCATGTTCAGATCCACCGGTCAGCCACCGCGGCGCACCAGCATCAGGCTGGCGCCCATGCCCATGAGCACGCCACCGAAGATGCGGTTCTGCGTGCGCCGCGCGCGGGCCGTGCGCAACAGGCCCTGCAGGCGCGAGGCCAGGAAGGCGTAGCCGTGCATCACGATCAGGTCCACCAGCACCGTGGTGGCCAGCAGCACCAGCAGCTGCAGGCCCATGGGGCGCTGGGTGTCGATGAACTGCGGCAGCACCGCCACCATGAAAACGATGCCCTTGGGGTTGGTGACGTTGGTGATGAAGCCGCGCAACACACGCTGGCGCGGACTCAGTTCGGCATTGGGCAGCAGCACCGCGCCGGCATCGGCCGCCACCGGCGCCCGCCACTGCGACCAGCCCAGCCAGATGAGGTAGCCCGCACCCAGCACCTTGACCACCAGGAAGGCGGTGGCCGAGGCCAGCAACAGCGCCCCCACCCCCATGCCGGCCACCAGCAGGATCACGGCCAGACCCAGCTGCAGGCCGGCGATGGTGGCCGAGGTCTTCTTCACGCCATAGGCCAGGCCATGGCTCATGGACAGCACCGCGCCCGAGCCGGGCGACAGCGCGATCGCCCAGGAGGCGACAAAGTAGGCAAGCCAGACTTGCAGTTCCATGGGGATAGTCCGTTCAGGCGTTCCGTTTGTTCAGGATGGCAGTGGCCACCCGCGAGTTGGGCTTGCGGCCCAGCGCGCTGCTGATGAAGGCGCCGGCGTCGACCAGCTGATCGAGATCGATGCCGGTGTCCAGCCCCAGGCCTTGCAGCAGGTAGACCACGTCTTCGGTCGACACGTTGCCGGTGGCGCCCTTGGCGTAGGGGCAGCCGCCCAGGCCGGCGACCGAGGACTGGAAGTTCCAGACCCCCATCTGCAGGGCAGCGTAGGTGTTGGCCAGCGCCTGGCCGTAGGTGTCGTGGAAATGGCCGCAGATGTGGTCGATGTCGTAGTGGGACAAGGTGGCCTCGATGACGCGCTGCACCTTCAGCGGCGTGCCGACGCCGATGGTGTCGGCCACGTCCACGCGCTGCACGCCGATGCCCTTCATGAGTCCGGCAAGGTAGGCCACCCGTTCGGGTGCGATATCACCTTCGTAGGGACAGCCCACGGTGCAGCTCATGGCGCCACGCACCGCGATGCCGGCCGCCAGCGCGGCCTCGACCACCGGCGCAAAACGCTCGATGCTCTCGGCGATGCTGCAATTGATGTTCTTCTGGCTGAAGGCCTCGCTGGCGGCGCCAAACACCACGATCTCGTCGGGCCGGTCCGCCAGCGCGGCCTCGAAACCCTTGAGGTTGGGCGTGAGCACGCTGTAGCGCACGCCGGGCGCGCGCGCGATGCCGCTCATGACGGCGTGGTTGTCCGCCATCTGCGGCACCCACTTGGGCGACACATAGGACGTGACCTCGATCTCCTTCAGGCCGGCGGCCTGCAAGCGGTGCACGAGTTCGATCTTGACGGCCGCGGGCACGGGCTGCTTTTCGTTCTGCAGGCCGTCGCGCGGGCCGACGTCGATCAGCTGGACAAAGGAGGGCAAGGACATGGAATGCTCCTGGAAAGGTCAGTAGCCACGCGCCGGATCGACGCAGCCCGGCAGGGCCTGTGGCGACTCGCCGGCGCGCAGGCGCGCGATCTTGGCGGCGATCTGGGCGATGGACTCCTCGCGCAGCGTGCGCGCCGAGGTGTGCGGAGTGATGGTGATGCGTGGATGGGACCAGAACGGGTGTGCGCGCGGCAGCGGCTCGGTGCGGAAGACATCCAGCGTGGCGCCGGCCAGGTGGCCGCTGTCGATCAGCGCGATCAGGTCGGCCTCGACCAGGTGGGCACCCCGGGCGACGTTGATGAGGTAGCCGCCCGGCAACAGGCGCTGCAGCGTGTCGCGGCGCAGGATGTTCTCGGTCTGCGCGGTCAGCGGCAGCAGGTTGACCAGCACCCGCGTGCCGGCCAGGAAATCGTTGAACTGCGACTCACCGGCAAAACCCGTGACGCCGGGCATGGGGTGCGGCGTGCGGCTCCAGCCGCGCACCGGGAAGTCGAACTGCGCCACCGCCTGCGCCACCCGCTGGCCCAGCACGCCCAGGCCCATGATGCCCACCGGGCATTCGGCCCGGCTGCGTGGCTTGCGGTAGGACCAGGTGCCCTTGGCCACATCCGCCTCGTAACCGTCGAACTCGCGGAAGTGGCGGATCAGCGCATGGCACACGTATTCGGCCATCTGCACCGACATGCCGGCGTCGTCCAGCCGGACCACGGCCATCCCGGGCGGCAGGTTCAGCTTGAGCAGGCCGTCGACACCGGCGCCGATGTTGAACAGGGCCTTGAGCCGCGACTGCTCGTCGATGAACTGCTGCGGCGGTGCCCAGACCACCGCGTAGTCGGCCTGCGGCGCGCCCGGCTGCCAGACATCGACCAGGGCCCGTGGCACGGCGGCGCGCAGCCCAGCCAGCCACGGCTCGGCCTTGGTGTCGGTGCAGCAGAAGGTGATGTAGGTGGCGTCCATGGGCATGTGTGCGCCGGGGCGCGGTCCCCCGGAATGTTGGCCTGCCATTATCACGGCCGCGTTTGATCGACCTGTCCTCAGGCCATGGCGAGCTTGAGCAGCTCCGCGCCTTCGCTGACCTGGTCGCCCGGCGCGAACAACAGCTCGGCCACGGTGCCGTCCAGCGGCGCGGCGATGGTGTGCTCCATCTTCATGGCTTCCAGCACGGCCAGCGCCTGGCCCTTCTTGACCACGTCACCGGCCTTGACGGCGAAGGACACGACCTTGCCCGGCATGGGCGCGGTGAGGCGCCCGCCCTCGCTGGTGCCCTCGCCCGCGTGGGCCAGCAGGTCGACCTCGACGATCTGGGTGGCGCCACGGCCGCAGAACACGTGGGCGGTCTCGCCCTGCCAGTCGACGCGCAGCTCGGTGCGCTGGCCGGCGAAGGCCACCTCCAGGCCGGCCCCGGCGGCCCGCCACGACAGCGGCCCGGCCACGGCGGTTTCGCCTTCGCCCACGCTCAGGAACAGGGCGCCGTCGTGGGCGTAACGCAACTGCGCCGGCACCGTCTCGCCGCCGAAGACAAAGGCGAAGCGGCGCACGAACTCGCCGTGCGAACGCCAGCCGTCGCGGCGGCTGAAGGGGTCGTTGCCGGCCGCCGCCGCTTCGTCGTGCAGGGTCTGCGACACCGCCGCCGCGGCCGCCAGCGGCAGGCCCACCGGCTCCTGGTTGAACAACACGGCGGCCTCGCGCGGGATCAGCGCGGTGTCCAGCCGGGCCTCGGCAAACGACGGCGAACGGACCACGTGGCGCAGAAACTGCACGTTGTTGGCCACGCCCACGATATGGGTCTGGGCCAACGCGGCGTCCAGCCGGGCCAGCGCCTGCTCGCGGTCGTCGCCGTGCACGATCAGCTTGGCGATCATGCTGTCGTAATAGGGGCTGATGGTGTCGCCCTGGCGCACGCCGTCGTCCACCCGCACCAGCCCCTGGGTGAAGGCGCTGGCCGCAGGCTTGCGGTAGACGTGCAGGGTGCCGGTGGCGGGCAGGAACTGCTTGTCGGGGTTTTCGGCGCAGATGCGGGCCTCGATGGCGTGGCCGTGGATGCGCAGCTCGTCCTGGCGCAGCGGCAGCGGCTCGCCCGAGGCCACGCGCAACTGCCACTCCACCAGATCGAGGCCGGTGATGGCCTCGGTCACCGGGTGCTCCACCTGCAGGCGGGTGTTCATCTCCATGAAGAAGAAGTTCATGCTGCCATCGTCGCGCTGCTCGACGATGAACTCCACCGTGCCTGCGCCCACGTAGTTGACGGCGCGCGCGGCGGCCACCGCCGCCAGGCCCATTTGCTGACGCATCTCGGGCGTCAGCCCGGGCGCCGGCGCTTCCTCCAGCACCTTCTGGTGGCGGCGCTGCACCGAGCAGTCGCGCTCGAACAGGTAGACGCCGTTGCCCTGGGTGTCGCAGAAGACCTGGATCTCGATGTGGCGCGGGCGCTGCACGTATTTTTCGATCAGCACGGCGTCGCTGCCAAAGCTGTTGCGCGCCTCGCGCTGGCAGCTGGCCAGCGCGGCCTCGAAGTCCTCGACCTTGTCGACCGCGCGCATGCCCTTGCCACCGCCGCCGGCGCTGGCCTTGATCAGGACGGGATAGCCGATGCGGTCGGCCTCGGCGCGCAGCAGCGCCGGGTCCTGGTTGGCGCCGTGGTAGCCCGGCACCAGCGGCACGCCGGCCTTTTCCATCAGTTGCTTGGACTCGGCCTTGAGGCCCATGGCCAGGATGGCCGAGGACGGCGGCCCGATGAAGACCAGGCCGGCCTGGGTGCAGGCGTCGGCGAAAGCCTCGTTCTCGCTCAGGAAACCGTAGCCCGGGTGGATAGCCTGGGCGCCGGTGGCGCGGGCGGCGGCGATGATGGCCTCCCAGCGCAGGTAGCTGTCCTTGGGCGCGGCGCCGCCCAGGTTCACCACCTCGTCGCACAGGGCCACGTGCTGGGCATGGGCGTCCACGTCGGAACACACGGCGACGCTGCGCACGCCCAGGCGGCGCGCGGTGGCGGCCACCCGGCAGGCGATCTCGCCACGGTTCGCAATCAGAATCTTGGAGAACATCTAAGCCACCTTTTCAGAAAACATGCGTTGCAGGCGGTGCCAGGCCGCCCGCAGAAAACTCAGCAACACCCAGGTGATCCACGCGGCGAGGACCACCACCACCGTCAGCACGGCCGCGAACACCAGCGGGTGGTTCGTGGCCAGCCACAGGGCGCCCAGCGCCAGGCCGTCCTCGACCAGGCTGGCGATCACGTTGGAGAAGGGTTCGGGCGAGGTGTTGATGGCCGCGCGGGTGGTCGTCTTGGCCACCTGGCTGCTGGCCGCCAGCGTGCCGCCCAGCAGGGCCGCGACCAGCGCCATGGTGCCGCTGTCGGCCCCGAACACACCCGCCGCCAGGGCCGCGCCCGCCGGCACCCGCAGCACGCTGTTGAGCAGGTCCCACAGCGAATCGAGGCCCGGAATCTTGTCGGCGAAGAACTCGACGAACAGCAGCCCGCCGCTGACCACCAGCAGCGCCGGATGCTGCAACACCTGCAGCCCGCCGGGCAGGACCCAGAAGCCGAGCGCACCGCTCAGGCCGACCACGAACACCACCAGATAGAGGCGCAGCCCGCTGGCCCAGCCCAAGGCCGCCGCGAGCGCCAGCAGGCTGGGCAGGTCGAGGTGGGCGCTGGCGCTGCCCAGGCCGCCCGATACCGTGCCGAAGGCGGCCTGCCACCAGACCGTGAGTTGTTGCAAGACGGCTTGAAGTGTCGTGTCCATGATCGCTCCCTGATGTTTGGCGCATCATGGCAGCAACCAGCCGGGTTTGCGTTTCTGCAGGAAGGACGACACGCCCTCCCGCCCTTCGACGCTGGCGCGGATGTCGGCAATCCCCTCGACGGTGGCGGCGATCAGCGCGCCGTCGATCTCGCGCTCGGCCACGTCCAGCACCAGGCGCTTGCAGGCCTGGACCGCCGCCGGCCCGGCGTTCACGAGCGCGGCCGCAATCTCACCCACTTTGGCATCGAGCGCGTCGGCGGCCACCACCTCGTGCACGAAGCCGATGCGCTGCGCCTCGGCGGCGCCGAAACGCTCGGCGGTCAGGAAATAGCGGTGGGCGGCACGCGCGCCCATGGCGCGGATGACGTATGGGCTGATGGTGGCCGGGATCAGGCCCAGTTTGACCTCGCTGAGGCAGAAACCAGCCGTGTCCACCGCCACCGCCATGTCGCAGGCCGCCACCAGGCCCATCCCGCCGGCGTACACGTCGCCCTGCACACGGGCGATGGTGGGTTTGGGGCATTCGTGGATGGCGCGCAGCATGGTGGCGAGCGCGCCGGCGTCCGCGAGGTTTTCCTCGCGGGTGTAGTCGGCCATGCGCCGCATCCAGTTCAGGTCGGCGCCGGCGCAGAAGGCCGGGCCCTGTGCCGCCAGCACCACCACGCGCACGTCGTCGCGCCGGCCCACCTCCGTGAAGACCTGCGTGAGCTCGGCGATCACGGCGTCGTTGAAGGCGTTGCGCACCTCGGGGCGGCTCAGCGTGATGCGGGCCACGGCCGCCTGCACGTCCAGAGTCAGGGCGTTGGTCGAGGTGTTCATGCGCGGGCTTCCTCCTGCAGGCAATAGACCAGGTCGAGTTCGGGACAGGGCCGGCCGAGCGCGGTCAGCGCGGCGCTGATCTGGCCCCGGTGGTGGGTGCCGTGGTTGAACACATGGGCCAGCGTGGCCGCGAACGGCAGGGTGGCGGGCGTGCCCCGCATGGTGGTGTAGCTGAGCACGCCGTCGAAACGCTCGGCCGGCCAGCCCTCGATCAGGGCCAGCCAGTTGGCCGCGCCACCCTTGAGGGCCTGGGCCAGGCGCGCCCGGTCGGGCTCGACCTCGCTGTCCAGCGCCACGGTGGGCGACTGGCCTCGGGCAAAACGCGCGAACCACAGGAAATGTTCGCCCACCAGCAGGTGGTTGAGCGTGCCGTGGATGCTCTTGAAGAACAGGCCCAGGTCGCGACGGTAGTCGGCCTCGGGCAAGGCCGCCACGGCGTCGAGCAAGCGCCGCGTGGCCCAGACGTTGTAGCGGGCCAGCTGGGCGAAGTGGGTGTGCGGGTTCACCACCACCTCACATGCGGAAGATACCGAACTTGGTCTCGGGGATGGGCGCGTTGAGCGACGCGCTCAGCCCCAGCGCCAGCACGCGGCGGGTGTCGGCCGGGTCGATGACACCGTCGTCCCACAGGCGCGCGGTGGCGTAGTAGGGGTGGCCCTGGTCTTCGTACTGGCGGCGGATCGGGGCCTTGAAGGCCTCCTCTTCCTCCATGCTCCACTGGCCACCCTTGAGCTCGATGCCGTCGCGCTTGACCGTGGCCAGCACGCTCGCCGCCTGCTCGCCGCCCATCACGGAGATGCGCGCGTTGGGCCACATCCACAGGAAACGCGGGCTGTAGGCGCGGCCGCACATGCCGTAGTTGCCGGCGCCAAAACTGCCGCCGATGATGACCGTGAACTTCGGCACGGCGGCGGTGGCCACGGCCGTCACCAGCTTGGCGCCGTTGCGGGCGATGCCTTCGTTCTCGTACTTGCGCCCGACCATGAAGCCGGTGATGTTCTGCAGGAAAACCAGCGGGATCTTGCGTTGGCAGCACAGCTCGATGAAGTGCGCGCCCTTGAGCGCCGACTCGCTGAACAAAATGCCGTTGTTGGCGATGATGCCCACGGGGATGCCTTCGATGCGGGCAAAGCCACACACCAGGGTGCTGCCGAAACGGGCCTTGAACTCGTCGAAGGCGCTGTCGTCGACGACGCGGGCGATGATCTCGCGCACGTCGAAGGGCTTGCGGGTGTCGGTGGGGATGACGCCGTACAGCTCATCGGCCGGGTAGCGCGGCGGCAGCGGCGCGTGCAGGGCGATGTTGGGGCGCTTGTCGACGTTGAGGTTCTTGACGATCTGGCGGGCCAGGGCCAGCGCGTGCATGTCGTTCTGCGCGAGGTGATCGGCCACACCCGACAGGCGGGTGTGCACGTCGCCACCGCCCAGGTCCTCGGCGCTGACCACCTCGCCGGTGGCGGCCTTCACCAGCGGCGGGCCGCCCAGGAAGATGGTGCCCTGGTTCTTGACGATGATGGTCTCGTCGCTCATGGCCGGCACATAGGCACCGCCGGCCGTGCAGCTGCCCATGACCACCGCGATCTGGGCGATGCCCTGCGCGCTCAGGTTGGCCTGGTTGTAGAAGATGCGACCGAAGTGCTCGCGGTCGGGGAAGACCTCGTCCTGGTTGGGCAGGTTGGCACCGCCCGAGTCCACCAGGTAGATGCAGGGCAGGCGGTTCTGCTGCGCGATCTCCTGCGCCCGCAGGTGCTTCTTGACCGTGAGGGGGTAGTAGGTGCCGCCCTTCACCGTGGCGTCGTTGCAGACGATCATGCAGTCGGTGCCGCTGACGCGGCCGACGCCGGCCACGATGCCGGCGCAGGGCGCGTCGCCGTTGTACATGTCCATCGCGGCCAGGGGCGCGAGTTCCAGGAAGGGCGTGCCCGGATCCAGCAGCATCTGCACACGGTCGCGCGGCAGCAGCTTGCCGCGCGCCGTGTGCTTGGCGCGGGCGGCCTCGCCGCCGCCGGCGGCCATGCGCGCCACCTGCGCCTTGAGGTCGTCCACCACCGCGCGCATGGCGCTGGCGTTGGCCTGGAAATC
Source organism: Hydrogenophaga sp. OTU3427 (assembly GCF_038440225.1). Lineage (NCBI taxonomy): Bacteria > Pseudomonadati > Pseudomonadota > Betaproteobacteria > Burkholderiales > Comamonadaceae > Hydrogenophaga > Hydrogenophaga sp. OTU3427. Next base: position 79,236 of record NZ_JASATI010000007.1, read on the forward strand.
GGCCGAACGGGCATTGAGTTGGGTGTCGAGAGTGGTCATGGTCAGGCAGTGGTTTGTTCGGCCAGCCCCAGCTGGTCCTTCATGGCGTCACGGATCTTGAACTTCTGGATTTTGCCGGTGACCGTCATCGGAAAACCGTCCACGAAGCGGATGTAGCGCGGCACCTTGTAGTGGGCGATCTGGCCCTTGCAGAAGGCCCGCAGCGCGTCCTCGGTGAGCGTATGGCCGGGCTTGGGCACGACCCAGGCGCACAGCTCCTCGCCGTATTTCGCGTCGGGCACGCCCACCACCTGCACGTCCTGCACCGCCGGGTGGCGGTAGAGGAACTCCTCGATCTCGCGCGGATAGATGTTCTCGCCGCCACGGATCACCATGTCCTTGATGCGGCCAACGATGTTGACGTAGCCCTCGGCGTCCATGGTGGCCAGGTCGCCGGTGTGCATCCAGCCCTCGGCGTCGATGGCCTCGGCGGTCTTGGCCGGGTCGTCCCAGTAGCCGTGCATGACCGAGTAGCCGCGGGTGCACAGCTCGCCCGACCGCCCGGGCGCCACGGTGTCGCCGGTCTCGGGGTCGACCACCTTGACCTCCAGGTGGGGCTGCACCTGGCCCACGGTGGACACGCGTTTGTCCAGCGGCGTGGTGGTGGAGCTCTGGCAGCTCACCGGGCTGGTCTCGGTCATGCCGTAGGCGATGGTGATCTCGGACAGGTGCATGTCGTCCACCACGCGCTGCATCACGGCCGTCGGGCAAGGCGAGCCGGCCATGATGCCCGTGCGCAGCGTGGACAGGTCGAACTCCTTGAAGCGCGGGTGGTCCAGCTCGGCGATGAACATGGTGGGCACGCCGTGCAGGCCGGTGCAGCGCTCGTCCTGCACGGTCTGCAGCACGGTCAGGGGGTCGAAGCCATCGTTGGGGTAGACCACGGTGGCCCCGTGGGTGAAGCAGGCCAGGTTGCCCAGCACCATGCCGAAGCAGTGGTACAGCGGCACCGGAATGCACAGGCGGTCGGCCGGCGTGAGCTTCATGCATTCGCCGATGAAGAAGCCGTTGTTCAGGATGTTGCGGTGGGTCAGCGTGGCGCCCTTGGGGAAGCCGGTGGTGCCGCTGGTGAACTGGATGTTGATGGGGTCGCTCGCGCGCAAGTGGGCGGCCACCTGCGCCACGCGGGGGTCGGTCGCGTGGCCCTGGGCGAGCAGGTCGGAGAAGCGCATCAGGCCGGGCTCGTCCATGCCCTGCCCCGCTTCGTCTATCCAAACCACGGTGCGCAGATGGGGCAGCTGCTGGGCTTCCAGCTGGCCGGGGTGGCCGTGGGCCCACTCGGGGGCCAGTTCGCGCAGCATGCCCAGGTAGTCGCTGGTCTTGAAGCGGGCCATGGTCACCAGCAGCTTGCAGCCGACCTTGTTGAGCGCGTACTCGACCTCGGACGTGCGGTAGGCCGGGTTGATGTTGACCAGCACCAGGCCCACTTGGGCCGTGGCCAGCTGCATCAGCACCCATTCGGCGTTGTTGTGCGACCAGATGCCCACCCGGTCGCCAGGCGCCAGCCCCTGCGCCAGCAGCGCGCTGGCCAGGCGGGCGGCCTCGGTGTGCAGTTGGCGGTAGGTGTAGCGCCGCCCCTGGTGCACGCTCACCAGCGCCTCGCGGTCGGGCTGGCGCGCCACCATGGCGTCGAAAAACGCGCCGATGGTCTGCTCGATCAGCGGCGGCTGGGTCGCGCCCTGCGCCAGGCTGTGCAACAAGGGCGCGGGGGCCGAACGGGTATTGCTCACGGGCTTGTCTCCTCAGGGTCGGCCGGCGGAACGCGTGGACGCTCTCGCCGGGCACGGCGGGTGATGGCCACAAGCATAGAAGCGGGCGCCCGGTTTGGGTTGCCAGAAAGGTTGCAAATCGTGCCACTTGTCGGGCACACTTCGACCGTGACACCCCCCCCTCGCCCATCGGCCACCACCCCGCGACCCAAACCCGGCCGCGCTGCGACGCCCATGGCCTTTGTGCGCGCCATCGCGCTGGCCTACGCACAGCGCGGCCAGAGCCCGGCGCAGGCACTGAAGCAGGCACAGATTGCGCCAAACGCACTGACCTCACCTGCCGCGCGCATCACCGCCGCCCAGATGGAGTTGCTGTCCGAGGCCGCGATGCGCGAACTCGACGACGAGGCGCTGGGCTGGTTCTCGCGCCGCCTGCCCTGGGGCAGCTACGGCATGCTGGCTCGGGCCTCGCTGGGCGCGCCCGACCTGGGCCGGGCCATGAAACGCTGGTGCCGCCACCACGGCCTGCTGGCCGAGGACATCGCCCTGTCGCTGACGGTGCAGGACGGCGTCGCCACCCTGGCGATCGAGGAGCGGCGCGACCTGGGCGCGCTGCGCGAGTTCTGCCTGGTCTCGGTGCTGCGCAACGCCCACGGCCTGGCCTGCTGGTTCATCGCCTCGCGCCTGCCCCTGATCGAAGCCCGTTTCCCCTTTCCCGCCCCGCCCCATGCCGAGGCCTATGGCGTGCTGTTCCCTGGCGGCGGCCAGCACTTCGGACAGGACATGGCGCTGCTGCGTTTCGACGCCCGCTACCTGGCCCAGCCGCTGCGCCGCGACGAGGCCGCCATGAACCAGATGCTGCAACGCGCCCTGCCGCTGACGGTGCGCCAATACCACCGCGACCGCCTCCTGGTGGAGCGCGTGCGCCAGGCCCTGCAGCACCAGCCCCAGGCCAGCCACAGCGCCGAGGCCCTGGCCACGCTGCTGCACCTCTCGCCGCGCACGCTGCACCGCCAGCTCAAGGAAGAAGGCGCCACCCTGCAAGGGCTCAAGGACGAGGTGCGGCGCCAGGTGGCGGTGGACGCGCTGCTGCGCACCGACCGCCCCATCAAGCAGGTGGCCCTGGCGGCCGGCTTTCGCAACGAGAAGAGTTTTTCACGCGCCTTCCGCGCCTGGACCGGCGAGACCCCTCAGTCCTTCCGCGGCAAAAGCGCCCGGTGAGTCACAGCGCCAGCACGATGGTCTGGCCCGCCGCGCGCGAGCAGCAGCTCATCATGCGCTTGTTCTGAGCCCGCTCGTGCTGGGTCAGCACCTTGTCGCGGTGGTCCACCTCGCCGGCCACCAGACCCACCTCGCAGGTGCCGCACAGCCCCTCGCCGCAGTCGCAGGGCACGTCGAAACCAGCCGCCTGCAGGGCCTGCAGCAGCGTCTGGTGGGCGGGCACGGTCACACGGACCTTGGAGTCCTGGAGTTCCGCGACAAAGGCGTGCGCCTTGTCCGGTTCCAGCGCCGCGCCGTCCGCGTTGAAGTGCTCGAAGCGCAACACACCCTCGGGCCAGCGTTCCCCCAGGGTTTCCAGTTCACCGATGAGCCGGTCCGGACCGCAGGCATAGACCCGGGTGTCGGCATCCACATCCGCCAGCAGGGATGCCAGCGGCAGGCGCCGCCCCTCCGCCTTGACGTACAAGGACAACCGGTCGCCGTGGTCCTGCTCCAGGCGCGCCAGCAGCGCCATGTGCCGGCGCGACCGCCCGGCGTAGTGCAGTTCGTAGGTTTTGCCCAGGCGTTTGAGGCGGTCCGCCATGGCCACCATGGGCGTGATACCGATGCCCGCGGCGATGAGCACAAATCGGCGCGCGGACTCATCGAGCCGGAACAGGTTCTTGGGCCCCGACAGCTGAAGCGTGTCCCCTGCGGCCAGCTGTTCGCAGAAAAACCGCGAGCCACCCCGCCCGCCCGCCTCGCGCTGCACCACGACTTCCAGGGCCGATCCGTCGTCCGCCCGGCCACACAGCGAGTACTTGCGGCGGAAGCCTCCGGCGATGAGGTCGACGTGCGAACCGGCCGTCCAGGCCGGCAAGGGTCCACCACGCGGATCGGCCAGGACGAAGCGGAACAGGTCCTCGCCTTCGACGTGTTTCTCGCGCACGACCAGGGAACGCGCAATGCCGTCCTTGGACGGTGGCCCGATGTAGAAATCCGCGGGCGTCCGCAGCGCGCGCGACGGATCGCGCTCCGGGTTCTGCGCCGGCGACCATTCCACCCACAGCTCGGACGGACCACGGAAAGAGGTGTTGGGCAGGAACTCGAAGCGCTGCCCGTCCACCAGGCGCATGTGGGGCAGGCGACGCGCGAATTCCTCCAGGAACACCCGCATCTGCATGCGTCCGATGTTCTTGCCCATGCACTGGTGGGCGCCATAACCAAAGGTCAGGTGCTCGACCGCGTTGTCGCGGTAGAGGTCGACCACGTCCGGGTTCTCGAAATGCGCCGCGTCGAAATTGGCCGAGGCCTGCACCAGCAGCAGCTTGCCGCCGCGAGGAATGGGCATGCCCCCCACCGTGGTGTCGGTGGTGGCCACGCGGCGCCAGGCGATGATGGAGCCCGCCACGCGCAGGCACTCCTCGACGGCGTTGGGGATGAGGGCCGGGTTCTCGCAAATCGCGTCCCAGGCCGGGCGCTGGGTCAGCAGCGTCATGAAGGCGTTGGCGGTGGCGTTGGACGTGGTCTCGTGCGCCGCCGCCAGGATGGCCATCATCATGGACCGCAGGTAGGACACGGTCACGATGTCGGGGTGCTTGTGGTGCTCGCGTATGGTCTCGTACATCCACCCCTCGCCGTCGGGCCGGGCCAGCATGCCGTCGAGGATGCCCTGCGCCACCGTCCAGAACCGGCCCACGTTCTCCGCGATCGCCAACTGCTCCTGCGCGGTCGGCCGGCCCCAGGTGTTGAGCGTGTGCGCGACGGCGAACTGCCGCAGCTGCTCGGCCCCGTCGTCGGGCACCCCGAGGAACTTCAGCGCGATGTTGAGCGGGATTTCATAGAACATCTCGCGCACCAGGTCGGCGCGGCCCTTGTCGATGAAGCGGTCCATGTACTGGCGCGCCAGCGCCCGCACGGTGGGTTCGTAGGTGGCCAGCCGCTCCGGCAGGAAGGCGTCCATCAGCAGGCGCCGACGCTCCATGTGGTCCGGCTCGTCCTCGTTGACCAGCGTGCGGTTCATGGCGTAGCCATAGCCCTGCAGGATCTGCGTGACCTCCGGCGTCGCCGGGGTGATCTTTTCCAGCGCGATCGAGGGTGAAAACACCGTGTTGTCGCGGAACACCGCCTTCACGTCCTCGTAGCGCGTCACGATCCAGTAGCCCAGCTGGGGGCTCCAGAAGACCGGCTCCTGCTCGCGCGCCCAGCGCAGGTAGTCCGCCGGCGCCTGCATGTAGGCCCCCTCGAACGGGTTGAAACCGGCCGCGCCAGCGCTGACCGGGCAGCCACCGTTGGCATTCGGCCGCGCCAGCGCCTGGTGGTCAACCGGGCAACGGCCTGCGGCCGCGGAAGAGGAAGCGTTCATGGCGGGCTCCTGGTTCACAGATTTGATTTGCGTAATTCTATTACGCAATACGCAAATTGAACACCCCGGCGCTCCCCGACGACCGTCAGCCGCTGGCCGGCTGAAAACCCATGGCCGCGCTGATGTCGCCCGCCTCGCGGACCACCTGGGGACAGACACGCCCTCCGGGCCGCGCGTCAAAGCCGTTGCTGGCCCCCAGCGCGGTCAGGACCGCGCAGACGTGCCCGCCGGCATCGAACACCGGCGCCGACACCGCGCTGATGCCACGCAGCAAGGTGTCGTGCACGATGGCGCAGCCCTGGTCACGCACCTGCCGGCGCAGCCGCGCCACCGGCTGCGGCCCCGCCATCAGCGAACGCTGCTCGGCCGAGCCGGCCTCGAATTCCAGCTCGGCCTTGCGGTGGACCTCGGCGTCGTCGCTGAAGGCCATGAAGGCCTGCCCGGTGGCCGACCACAACAAGGGCAGGACGGAGCCGGCGCGGATGTTCACCGTCACGGGCAAGGACGGCTCCTCGATGCGCAGCACGGTCGGCCCCAGGTTGCCCATCACCGCGATGAAGCAGGTCACCTCCAGCGACTCCCGCAGACGCAGCAGCGCGCCCTCCCCCAGGCGCACCGGGTCGCACTGGCGCAGCGCGGCCAGGCCCAGGCGGATGGATTCGGGCCCGAGGTGGTAGTGCAGGGTCGCGGTGTTCTGGGCGACAAAACCCTCCTGTGCAAAACTGGACAGGTAGCGGTGCACCTTGGCCGCGCTTTCCCCGACATCGTTGGCGATGGCGGTCAGGCTGGCCGAGCCGCCCAGCCGCGTGAGCGACTTGAGGATGGACATGCCGGTCTCCGCGGACTGGACACGCTGGCGGCGGTCCGCCACTGGGCTGGTGGTCGTCGTATTTCGCATCGCTCAAGTATCGGGGGAAGCACAGGGTAAACACCGCAAAAATTATTACGCAATGCGTAATATCATTGCAAATACATTCCCTTGCGACCGCATCACACCCAAGGAGCACCCCGATGCCGAACCGCCGCCACACCACCCGTCTGCTTGCCGCCCTGGCCCTTGTGGCCTTGGCTGGCGCCGTCCATGCCCAGGCCTATCCCGCCAAATCCGTGCGCTGGGTGGTGCCCTATCCGGCCGGCGGTGGCTCCGATTTCCTGGCCCGCACCATCGGCCAGCAGCTGTCCAAACAGATCGCCCAGACCGTGGTGATCGACAACAAGCCTGGCGGCAACACCGCCATCGCGGCGGCCGACGTGGCCCGCGCCCCGGCCGATGGCTACACCATCCTGTCGGCGGACAACGGCACCATGGTCTTCAACTCGGCGCTGTACGCCAAGCTGTCCTACAACCCGGAGAAGGACCTGGCCCCGGTGACGCTGATGGGCAAGTTCCCCATGATCCTGGCCGTGGGCGAGAAGTCGGAAGTGAAGGATGCCAAGGATTTCATCGCCAAGGCCAAGGCCGCGCCCGGGCGCATCAGCTATGGCTCGGCCGGTGCCGGCAGCCCGCACCACCTGGCCATGGAACTGCTCAAGGTCAGCGCCGGCCTGCACATGGTGCACATCCCCTACCGCGGGGCGGCACCGGCCCTGACCGACCTGGCCGGCGGCCAGGTGGGCGCCATGATGATCGACCTCGCCGCCGGCGCGGGCTTCTTCAAGGGCGCCAAGATCCGCGCGCTGGCGGTGGCCAACCCGACCCGGCTGCCCCAGATGCCCGACGTGCCCACCTTCGCCGAACTGGGTTTCAAGAACGTCGAAGCTGCGGCCCAGGTGGGCATCGTCGCGCCCGCCGGCACCCCGCCCGAGGTGGTCGCCAGCCTGCAGAAACAGGTCTCGGCCGCCATCCAGGAACCCGCCGTCCGCCAAAAGCTGATCGACTTCGGCATCGAGCCCGTGGGCAGCACCCCACAGCAATACACCGAGCTGTTGCGCGTGGAAGTCCAGCGCTGGCACAAGGTGATCCGGGACCAGAAGATCTCGCTCGACTGAGTCGCCGGCTTTCGATTCAGCCGAGCAGCAGCGCCGGCAGATCGGCCATGCGCTGGAACACCCGCTGCACGGGCAAGCCCTCGAAGGCCCGCCCGTGCCCGACCGGGCAATAGCCCCACACGGTGGCCCCGGCGGCCAGGCCGGCACGCGCGCCGATGGCGCTGTCCTCGATCACCAGGCAGCGCGCCGGCGCAACACCCAGGTGGGCCGCCGCTGCAAGGTAGACATGGGGCTCGGGCTTGGACGCCACCATTTCGTGGCCGCTGAAGATGCGGCCATCGAACCAGGGCAGCAGGCCGACCTGGCGCAGCTGCAGCTCGATCTTGAAGCGGTCGGCGCCCGAGGCGCAGGCGATCTGGCCCGACAGCCGTGTGTGCAGCGCCTCGACCGCGCCATGGATGCCGGGGATGGCCTCCAGTTCGGCGGACAGCGCGGCGTTGCGCTGGGCCAGAAAGCGGTCCATCCAGTCGGCCGGCAGCGTGTTGCCCTGGTCCTGCGCCCAGGCCAGCATGACGTCGCGGATGGTGCGCCCGGTGAAGTATTGGTCCACCGCCTCGCGGGTCAGCGGCGTGGTGGACCAGCCCAGGTCCTGCAGCATGCCGAACAGCACGCGGTTGACGATGGGCTCGCTGTCGACGAGCACCCCGTCGCAGTCAAAAAGCACGGCCTGGAAGTTCATGTCCCGATTGGAGCATGAACATCGGCGCCCGCCCGGCCGCGCACGGCCTCACTGCGGCAGCGTCTGCTAGCCACCCAGCACCTTGTAGAAGGTGATGCGGTTGAGCTGCTCGGCCAGCTGCAGGCCGATCAGGGTCTGTTGCGCGGCGTAGAGGCTGCGCTGTGCGTCCAGCACCGTGAGGTAGTTGTCGGTGCCGGCGGTGAAGCGCGCCTGCGACAGGTCCAGCGCCTTTTGTGATGCCGTCACCAGCGCGTGCTGGGCGCCGAGCCGATCGGCCCAGGTGGCGCGGTCGGCCAGGGCGTCCGAGACCTCGCGGAAGGCCACCTGCACCGCCTTCTCATACTGGGCCACGGCCACCTGCTGGTTGAGCTCGGCCACCCGCACGTTGGCCTGGCCCCGCCCGCCGTCGAAGATGGGCAGCCGGATGCCCGGCGCGAAGCTCCAGGTGCCGTTGCCCGCGCCGAACAGGCCCGACAGCTCGTTGCTGGCGGTGCCGGCCGAGGCGGTCAACGAGATGGTGGGGAACAGCGCGGCGCGCGCGGCGCCGATGTTGGCCGAGGCGGCTTGCAGCGTGCGCTCGGCGACCCGGATGTCGGGGCGTTCCAGCAGCACGCTGGACGGCAGCGGGGCCGGCACCGGCAGCAGGGCCGCCGCCTCGTGGACGCCGGGCTGCAGGGCGGCCGGCCACAGATCGGCCGGCAGCGGTCCGCCCACCAGCAGCTGCAGGGCGTTGCGGTCGCGGGCCACCTGGCTGGTGAAGGCCGCCACGTCCACCCGCGCGGTCTCCAGCGCGGACTGCGCCTGGGCCAGCACCAGGCCGGAGGTGCCGCCCAGCTCGAAGATGCGCTGTGTGAGGGCCAGCGATCGCTCGCGTCCGCGCTGTGTGTCCTGGGCCAGTTGCAGGCGGGCCTGGTCGGCGGCCAGGGTGAGCCAGGCGTTGGCGACGTCGGCCACCAGGCCGAGCTGCACGTTGCGACGCGTCTCCTCGGTCGACAGGAACTGCTGCAGCGCGGCCTCGTTGAGGTTGCGCACACGGCCCCAGAGGTCGAGTTCGAAGCTGGTGAAGCCGAGCTGGACGTTGTACTGGCTGCTGAGTTGCGAGCGGCCGGCGGTGGTCAGGTCGGCCGCGGTGCGGGCCCGTGTGCCCTGGCTGGAGGCGGCCACCGTGGGCAGCAGGTCGGCCTGCTGCACGCCGTAGAGCGCCCGCGCGCGCTCGATGTTGAGCAGGGCCACCTGCAGGTCGCGGTTGTTGGACAGCGCCAGCGCGATCACCTGCTGCAGCGGGGCCGAGCGCACCCAGCCCAGGGCCTGGGCCTGGCCACGCGCGACCTCGCTGGCCTGCAGCGCGGGGCCGGTGGCGTCGGCCGCGCCCAGGGTGGCGGGCACCGGCGCGTCCGGGCGCTGGTGGACCGGGGCCAAATTCATGCAGCCGGCCAGCGCCAGGGCGGCGGCCAGCGGCAGCACACGGATCAGGGGGTTCGCCTTCATGCCTTCACCTCCGCGGCGGCGAGTGCCGGAACGGTGGTGCCGTCAGGGGGCACCTCGGGTTCGCGCGCGCGGCGTGTGAACAGGCTGCGCACCACCAGGAAAAACACCGGCACGAAGAAGATGCCCAGCACGGTGGCCGCCGCCATGCCGCCCAGCACCGCGGTGCCGATGGCCTGGCGCCCGCCGGCCCCCGCGCCGGAGCCGGTGGCCAGCGGCAACACCCCGAAGCCGAAGGCCAGCGAGGTCATCAGGATGGGGCGCAGGCGCAGGCGCACGGCTTCGACCGTGGCATCGAACAGGTTCTTGCCACGCTCTTGCAGCTGCACCGCGAACTCCACGATCAGGATGGCGTTCTTGGACGCCAGGCCCACGGTGGTGAGCAGGCCGACCTGGAAGTAGACGTCGTTGGACAGGCCGCGTGTGTAGGTGGCCAGCAGCGCGCCCACCACCCCCAGCGGCACGGCCATCATGACCGAGAAGGGCACGCTCCAGCTTTCGTACAGCGCCGCCAGGCACAGGAAGACGAACAGGATGGAAATGGCGTACAGCAGCGGCGCCTGGGCGCCCGACTGGCGCTCCTGCAGCGAGGCGCCGGTCCATTCGTAGCCGATGCCGGTGGGCAGCTGGGCCATGGCGGCCTCGATGGCGCGCATGGCATCGCCCGAGCTGGCGCCCGGCGCGGTGTTGGCCACCATCTCCAGCGCCGGGCTGCCGTTGTAGCGCACGGTCTGGGGCGGCCCGCTCTGCCAGCGGATGCTGGAGAAGGCCGAGAAGGGCACCATCTCGCCATTGCGGTTGCGCACGGTCCAGCGCGCGATGTCCTGCGGCAGCATGCGGTGCGGCGCGTCGCCCTGCACGTAGACGCGCTTGACACGGCCGTTGTGGATGAAGTCGTTGACGTAGGTGCCGCCCATGGCGCTGGACAACACGCTGTTGATGTCGGACGTGGCCAACCCCAGGGCGGCCGCCTTGCGGTCGTCGATGTCGACCTTGAGTTCCGAGGTGTCGTCGAAATTGGTGGTGCGCAGGTTGACCAGGGTGGCGTTGTCGCGCGTGAGCTCCAGCAGCCGGTCCTTGGCCGCCAGCAGGGCCTCGCGGCCGAGGCCGTTGACGTCCTTGAGCATGAAGTTGATGCCGGCGCTCGACCCCAGGCCACGCACCGCGGGCGGCAGGGTGACGAAGATGCGCGCGTCGCGGATGCGGGCCAGGTCCTTGGTGGCCTGGCGCGCGATGGCGTCGGCCGACTGGTCCGGCAACGGCCGCTCGTCCCAGGTCTTGAAGCGGATGAAGACGTTGGCCGAGCTCTGGTTGCCGCTGAAGCCGGAGACCGCGTAGACGCTCAGCACCTCGGGCTTCTTGAGGAAGTAGTCCTTGATCTGCTCCAGCACGCCCTGCAGCCGCTCGTCGGTGGCGCCCGACGGCAGGGTCACGTTGGCGGTGACGTAGCCCTGGTCCTCGTTGGGCAGGAAGGAGGTGGGCAGGCGCTGGAACAGCACGGCCACGCCAGCACCGATCAGCAGGTAGATCACCAGCACGCGCTTGCTGCGCTTGAGCAGGCCGCCCACCGCGCCCTGGTAGCGCACGGTGTTGCGGTCGAAGTGGCGGTTGAACCAGCGGAAGAAGCGGTCGTTGACGCCCAGCAAGCCGCGGCGCGGCGCGTTGTGTTCGTCCTGGTGCACCGGTGGCTTGAGGATGGTGGCGCACAGCGCCGGCGTCAGGGTCAGGGCGACGAACACCGACAGCGCCATGGCCGCCACGATGGTGACCGAGAACTGGCGGTAGATGACGCCGGTGGAGCCGGAGAAGAAGGCCATGGGCACGAACACGGCGGCCAGCGTCAGGCCGATGCCAACCAGGGCCGGCGTGATCTCGGCCATGGAACGGCGCGTCGCTTCCTTGGCCGGCAGGTGGGTGTCGTGCATCACGCGCTCGACGTTCTCAACCACCACGATGGCGTCGTCCACCAGCAGGCCGATGGCCAGCACCATGGCGAACATGGTGAGCATGTTGATGGAGTAGCCCATGGCCGACAAGACACCGAAGGTGCCCAGCAGCACCACCGGCACGGCGATGGCCGGGATCAGCGTGGCGCGGAAGTTCTGCAGGAACAGGAACATCACCAGCACCACCAGGGCCATGGCTTCGGCCAGGGTGACGACCACTTCCTTGATGGAGGCGCGCACGAAGGGCGTGGAGTCGGAGCTCACGAAGGCCTGGATGCCGTTGGGGAAGTAGGGCTCCAGCTCCTTGATCTTGCGCGCCACGTTGTCGGCCACCTCCATGGCGTTGGCGCCATCGGACAGGATGATGCCCAGGCCCGCGCCGGGCTGGCCGTTGAGCTGGGACTTGGTGGTCAGGTTGTCGGCATCCAGCGCGATGCGGGCCACGTCGCCCATGGTCACCAGCGCGCCGTCGCTGCTGGACTTGAGCACGATGGCGCGGAACTCCTCCACCGTGCGCAGCTTGGTGCGGGCGGTGATGGTGGCGTTGAGCATCTGGCCGGGCACCGCCGGCAGCGCGCCGAGCTGGCCGGCCGAGACCTGGACGTTCTGCGCGTTGAGGGCGTTGACCAGGTCGGCCGGCACCAGCGCGTACTTCTCCAGCTTGGCCGGGTCCATCCAGAGCCGCATGGCGTAGTTGGTGCCAAAGACGTTGACGTCGCCCACACCGTCGACGCGGGCGATCACGTCGACCACGTTGCTGGTGATGAAGTCGCCGATGTCCACCTGCGAGATGCCGGGCTCGGACGAGGTGAAGGAGTAGGTGACCAGGAAATCCTGGCCGCCCTTGTTGATGAAGACGCCACGGCTCTTGACCGCCTCGGGCAGGCGGCTCATGGCGCTCTGCAGCTTGTTCTGCACCTGCACCTGGGCAACGTCGATGTTGGCGCCGGGCTTGAAGGTCAGCGTGGTGCGCGAGCGGCCGGCCGAGTCGCTGGCCGAGCTCATGTAGAGCAGGCTGTCCAGGCCCTTGAGCTGCTGCTCGATCACCTGGGTCACCGACACGTCCACCGTCTCGGCCGAGGCGCCGGTGTAGGTGGTGTTGACGGTCACGCGCGGCGGAGCGATCTCGGGGTACTGCTCCAGCGGCAGCGTGAAGATCGCGCCCGCGCCGGCGAGCATGATGATGATGGACAAGACCCAGGCAAAGATGGGCCGGTTGATGAAGAAATGGGCCATGGGCGGCTCCTCAGCGGGCGGCCGGGGCCGAGGCCCCCGCGCCCTGCGCCGCGGCGGTCGGCTTGTCGGCGGCGGCCTTGTCACCGGCCGGCTTGTCGCCGCCTCCGCCCTTGCCGCTGCGCTTGCCACCGCCCAGGGTGGCCGGGTCGACCTCGGTCTCCTTCACGTTGTCGCCCGGGCGCACGCGCTGCAGGCCGTCCACGACCACGCGGTCACCGGCCTGCAGGCCGGAGGCGATGCGCCAGCGGTTGCCCACCGCGGCCGCCACCTCCACGCCACGGCGCTCGACCTTGCCGTCCTCGGTCACGCGCAGCACGCTGGCGCGCCCGCCGCCGTCGCGGGTCAGGGCCTGCTGCGGCAGCAGCAGGGCGTCGGGCACCACGCCGGTCTCGAGCCGGGCGCGCACGTACATGCCGGGCATCAGCAGGCCGTCGGGGTTGGGCACCACGGCGCGCAGCGTGATGGCGCCGGTGCCGGTGTTGACGTTGACGCCCGCGAACTGCAGCTTGCCCGGCAGGCGGTAGGCCGTGCCGTCTTCCAGCACGATGCGCACCCGCGCCGCGCCTTCGCCGGCCCGCTCGTAGCGGCCGGCCTCCAGGTCGCGCCGCAGCTGCAGCAGCTCGGTGGTGGACTGGGTCACGTCCACGTAGATCGGATCGGTCTGCACGATGGTGGTCAACACGCCAGTCTGGTTGGCGGTCACCAAGGCACCGGCGGTGATGGTCGACAGGCCCATGCGGCCGCCGATGGGCGCGAGGATCTTGGTGTACTGCAAGTTGATGCGGGCCTGGGCCAGGGCGGCCTCGGCGGCGGCCACGTCGGCGCGGGTCTGCAACACCGTGGCCTGGCTCTCGTCCGCCACCTGGCGGCTCACGGCATCGATCTTCACCAGCTCGGCGTTGCGCTGGGCATTGAGTTCGGCCGTGCGCGCGGCGGCCTGGGTCTTGGCCAGCGTGGCGCGGGCGGCGGCCTCGGCCACCTCGTAGGTGGCGGCGTCGATCTGGTAAAGCGGCTGCCCGGCCTTGACCACTGCGCCCTCGGTGAACAGGCGTTGCTTGACGATACCACTGACCTGGGGCCGGATCTCGGCGTTCTGGAAGGCGCTGGTGCGCCCTGGCAGTTCGGTCGTGAGGGTCTGGGCCTCGGCCTTGAGCGTCACCACGCCCACGGCCACCGGCGGCCGCGCGCCACCCTGGGCGGCCCCGGCGGCGGCAGCGCCCGCCGGGGCGGCGTCACCGGTGGCGGGCTTGCAACCGGTCAGCGCCGCCACCGTGGCCAACAAGCCGATGGCCCAGAGCCGGGAAGCAGACGGGAGGGGCCGGGGGCTGGGGGCGCGTCGGATCAGGCCGACGTGGTCGCCGGCGGGTGCGTGCAGGGGCATGGCGTGTCGAAGGTAGGGGATTCGCCAGCCATTGTGCGGACTGAATGTATACAGACCGTAAAAATTGAAAACAATGCGAGCAAAGTGTGTGCCCACCCCGCCGTCGCGTTGTGTTTTGCTGACAAGGCGCGCGCCGCCTTCGACAGATCAGCGCTGGGTATAACAGCTGGGCTGCTGGCCGGGCAGATCGAAAAAGTCCTCGACCACGGCGGCGCTGGGCAGGATGGTCGGGTTTTCGTCGCCCAGCACGCACAGGCGGCTGTCCTTGCGCGCCCAAACCACGTAAGAGGTGGTGCCCGTGATGGTGTCCCAGCGCCCCCACAGGGCGCTCAGGGTCGAGGTCGCCTTGGCGTCGCGGAACACCACCGTCCCCAACACCGTTGCGGGCGCCAGCACGCTGCCGGTGCCGCTGCAACTGCTGTTGGGGTACTGCCAGACACCCTGGGCGAAACTGACGCTGGTGTCGCTCAGGCGGGTCGCCCGCACCAATGCCCGGCCCGACACACCCGCCCCCAGCGGCACACACTGGTGCTGCAGCCAGTCGCCGGTGACGTTCGCCACATCCAGCATCGGCGCGGGCGGGGTGCCACCGGGTGGCGTGCCCGTGGACGGGCGGCAATCCACCCGCACGCTGTCGATGTCCGCACTGGCGATGGTGCCCGTGCCCTGGGCCACCACACAAGTTTGCCCGGCAGGCTGGGTGCTGACCGTGACTTGATAGCTGGAACCCGAGGCCAGCCGCTGGGAAAACACGAAGCGCAGCGGCAACCCGGGGGCCACGATGTCGCCGGGCGTGAGCGTGACGGTGTCGCCGCCATTGTTCTGCAGGCCCAGACTGGTGGCGGACGCCAGGCCGCTGACTTGCCCGCCCACCTGGTAGGTGGCATCGGCGTCGTTGTCGCCGCCGCCACAGGCGGACAAGATTGCCAGCAGGGCCGCCGTGCCCACACGGGTCAGGCACAGAAGCTTGGAGAATGAAGGGGTGGGCATGGCAAGACGTCGCGATGAAGGGATGGAAACGTCGGCTTCAGCACCGGCCGGCAGCCTTGTTCAGGGCATTGCAGGCAGGCGATGGCGGGCCACCCGCCCCGGCCTTCGTGCCGCGCCTGTCCATCGGCGTGCAGATGGCGTCCGAGTTCGGCGTCTGTCCCAGGGACATCAGCTTCTGGAACCCCGTGGCGGAGTACAGGTAGCACTGGTAGGTGGCGCCGTCCCGGGTCGTGGCCTTGTAGTTGATGCGCCCGCCGGTCTCTTCGCTCTGGTCGGAGAGCGTGAAGCTGCCCACCGGGTGGCCGATGGCGGCCGAGGTGCGTTGCGCCAGGCCGGCCTGGTCGATGGTGGCGGCACAACCCGACAACCCGAATGCCACCAGCAGCGGCAGCGCCGGAAATCCAAACAATTGAAAATTCACTTTTGTCACTCCCTTGGGAAACTGGCCGCATTGTCGGAACGGCAGTAGGCTTTGGAAACCCGACTCAAGTAGGGGATCGCCGGAGTGCATGCTGACCGGCATTGCCCCGCCCGCCGCCTGCCATGCCACCCGCCGCCTACACCCTGGTTCTGGACGACCACCCGCTGGTCGCGCAAGGCATGGCGCACTACCTGCAAGCGGTGTTCCCCGACATCGACCATGTGGCGGTGACCGACTGGGCGGCGGCTCAGTACCAGAGGCTGGCTCGCGGCTGCCCGGTGCTGGTCGTGGCGGATGTCTGGCTGCCCTCGGGCAGCGGCCTGCTGGCCATGGTGCGCGGGCGGCCGTCGTGCCCGCACACGCCCTGGCTGGTGGTCAGCGGCGATGACGACCCCAGCCTGCCGGCGCGCGCGCGCGCCGCCGGGGCACGCGGCTTCGTGCACAAGCAGGCGGCCCCCGACACCTTGCGGCAGGCGGTGGCGGCGGTGCTGGCGGGCGGCACGTGGTTCGCCGCGCCCCCACCCTCCGCCGCCGCGCCGGGCCTGACCCTGCGGCAGAACGAGGTGCTGGCCCTGTTGCTGCGCGGGCTGCCCAACAAACGCATCGCCACCCAGCTGGGCATTTCCGAAAGCACCGTCAAGGAGCATGTGAGCGGCCTCATGGGGCGCCTGGGCGCGCGCAGCCGCATCGAGGTGATCACCCGGTTGGGCCGCCACATTCCTGCCTCCGACGCGCCATGACCCCCGCGTCCGCCATGCGTTGGCTGCGGGCCCGGCTGCAACCGGCCGACAGCAGCGACCTCAGCGCCGGCGGCCACGCGCGGCTGCTCGACATGAGCTACAACCGCCTGCGCTTCAGCGTGTACATGATGCCCCTGGTGTCCTTGCCACTGATCGCTTACCACGCGCGCCACAGCGGCGCGCAGTGGATCGCCCTGTGGGGGCTGTGCTACAGCGTGCTGTCGCTGTGGGTGTGGCGGCAACACCGGCGCTACCGGCGGGACCAGGCAGAGCGTCCGGCCAGCGACAACCTGCACCGCTGGCGACCCCGGGTGCAGCGGCTGGCACTGGCACACGGCGCCGGGCTCAGCGCCTGCGTGCTCGCCACGCAGAACCCCAACACCCAGGCATCCAGCATGCTGCTCTACCTGGTGATGGGCCATCTCACAGCCGCCAACGCCACGCACCAGACGCCCACCATCGGCGTCTTCCTGCGCTTCTTCGCCAGTGGCTGGAACGTCATGCTGCTGCTGACCTACTGGGTTTTTCCCATGGAGTGGCCCTTCTACATGTCGCTCAGCCTGATCTACAGCCTGGTGGTCTACCGCCATGCGCTGATCTCACACCGCTTCTCCATCGAGCAGGTCCGGCTCGAGGAGCACAGCCAACAGCTCGCCGACCGCTTCCGCGCCGCCAGGGACCAGGCCGAGGCCGCCCTGCAGGAAAAGAACCTCTTCCTCACCACCGCCAGCCACGACCTGCGCCAGCCGCTGCACGCCATGTCCCTGCTGGTGGAGGCGGTCGCCCAGCGCAACCATGACCCCAAGGTTGCCCCGCTGCTGCGCGACCTGAAGCTGGGCATGGGGTCCATGAACCTGATGTTCAACTCGCTGCTGGACCTGTCCAAACTGGAGGCCGGCGCCATGGCCCAACGGCGCGCCCGCGTGGCGCTGCAGCCGCTGGTGGACGACACCGTGACCTTGTTCCGCGAGCAGGCCAGCCAGCGCGGGCTGGTGCTGCGCCAGCACGTGCCCGCGTACCCGGCAGTGGCCTGGGGCGACCCGGCCCTGCTGCGCCAAGCGCTGGTCAACCTGGTCCACAACGCCTTGCGCTACACCGAACGCGGCGGCATCCTGATCGGCTTGCGCCCACGCGGCACGGACTGGCAGATCGAGGTGTGGGACAGCGGCGCGGGCATCGCGGCCGAGGACGGCGAGCAGATTTTCTCGCCCTACTACCGCCACCCCCATGCCTGGCGCATCGACAGCGCCGGCCACGGCCTGGGCCTGTCGGTGGTGGCCCGCTGCGCGCGCCTGATGGAGGCCTCGCTGGGTTTCCAGTCGCGGCTGGGCCGGGGTTCCCGCTTCTGGCTGCGACTGCCCCAAAGCCCGGACACCGACCCCGCCACGGACCATCTGCCCACCCATCCGATCGGCGACCGGCAAGCCCTGCCGCCGCTGTCCGGGTGTTGCCTGGTCCTCGACGACGAGCCCTTGGTGATCGCCGCCTGGGCCGCCCTGCTGGGCAGCTGGGGCATCGAGGGCCGCTACGCGGCCACCGCCGGCGAGGCCCTGCGCCTGCTCGACGGCGGCTTTGAACCCCAGGCCATCTTCTGCGACCAGCGCCTGCGCTCCGGCGAAAGCGGCTTCGACGTCTTGCGTGCCCTGTTGGCACGCTGCCCGCACGCCAGTGGCGCCATGGTCAGCGGCGAGTTCGACTCGCCCGAACTGGCTCAGGCCGAGGACGAAGGCTACGCGGTGCTGCGCAAGCCACTGGTCCCACAGGACCTGCATGTGCTGCTGTCGGGCTGGCTGCGAACCTGGCCTCCCACGCCGGACCCCTAAGCCACTGGGTAACATGAGGACCTCACCGCAACGGCGCCCGACATGACCCCACCGGACACACCCACCACCCCGCCCACGGTGCGCCACATGCGCCAGGTGCTGCTGTGGCCGCTGCGCCTGATGCCCGTAGCGGGTGAATCGGCCCAGGTGTCGCGGCACTGGGAACTGCTGACCCAGGTGGCCGACTCGCCCTGGCGCGAGGTGGTGGACGAATACACCGGCGGCAAGGAAGGCTTCCACGAGCGTCACTACAACGAGTTCGTGACCTTTCTGCCCTATGTGCAGCGTTTTCTGTATGGCGAAGGCGGCACCACCGGCGAGGCTGGGCACGGCGCCGCCATGCGCGTGTTCCGCCGCCGCGACGTGGCCCAGGCACGGGTGGTGACACGCCCCGGCGAGGTCCCGCTGCTGCTGGACGTGGTGCACGTCGACCTGATCTTCTTCCTCGACGTGGACGTTGTGTTCCTCAATGTTGAACTCGCCATCGACGGCTTGCCGCTGTCCGTGGCGCAGGAGGTCCTGTACCGATTCGGACGCGGCTACCCCAGCGGCTGGGACGCCGATGGCCAGGCACTGCACTGCATGGCCAGCGCCGAATGGCTGGACGCCAGCGGCCAGGTGCTGGCCAGCTCGGACGCCCAGCAGCGCGAGCGCTTCCTGGCCCACGTGTGCGAACACCGCGCACCGCGCATCGCCGCGCACTGGGCCTATCTGCTGCACCCACTGGTGGACGACCGCTCGGGCCACGCCAGCACGTTGCGGTTCCGCCAGATCGAGTACTACCGCATGCCGCTGATGGCCTACCTGGCCATCGACGACCCGCGGCGCCTGAGCCGCAGCGACTTCATCCGCCTGGGCCTGGTGGGCGGCGCCGGCGGGGCCGAGGGCGACATCGCCGACTTCGAGCAGCGCCACTGCTACGACCGCTTCTGGACCGACAACGGCGCCGCGCCCCACACCCGCTACCTGTGCAGCGGCCACTCGCTGGTGGTGGTGGGTGACACCAACGCGCACTTCTACACCTGTGGCGACCGCGGGGTGCTGGCGCAGTTCCGGCACCAGCATTTCCTGCTGTTCGTGATCGCCCACTTCCAGAAGGCCGCCCTGCTGATGTTCGCCGACCGGTTGGCCGAGGCGCTGCGCCGCCTGGACGTGGGAAACACCGGCAGCGTGCGCCGCTTCAAGCGCAGCATACGCACCTGTTTCGAGTCCTTCCTGCGCTTCACCCACCGCTACTGGTTCCACGAGGTGGCCGAGCAGGCGCAGACGCGCGCCCTGTTCCGCATGTGCGCCCAGCACCTGCAGACCGACGCGCTGTACGCCGAGGTGCGCGAGCGCGTGGGCGAGATGAACAGCTACCTGGACGCCGACAGCCTGCGCCGCCAGGCCAACACGGTGGTGCGCCTGACGGTGGTGACCATCCTGGGCCTGGTGGGCACCATCACCACCGGCTTCCTGGGCATGAACCTGCTGGCCGAGGCCGACGCGCCGTTGCCGCGCCGGCTGGCGGTGTTCGGCGTGGTGTTCGTGGCCACCACCGCGCTGACGGTCTACACCATCGCCAAGTCCAAGCGCCTGTCGGATTTTCTGGACGCGCTGTCCGACGAGCAGCTCAGCGCCTGGCAGAAGCTGCGCGCGCTGGTGGGTGTGTGGTGGCCACGCGGGTGAGATAAAACCCACCCCCGTCGCTTGCCCGCTGCGCGTGGCCGCATCCCCCCTCCAGGGGGCCACACCAGCCGTCCGGCCAAGCCGGCCCGGCGGTGTCTCCCGGATCGACCGTTTCGTTTGCTGCGATCAGGGGAAGAGATCGCCGTCCACGTAGTGCCAGCGCCCGTCCTCGCGCACGAAGCGGCTGCGTTCGTGCAGCCGGTGGCCACGCCCGCCCAGGCGCGATCGGGCCACGAATTCCACCTCGGCGTGTGTGCCATCGACCACCCGGTGCTGGCGCACGGCCAGACCCAGCCAACGCTGGCCGGGCTCGAAATCGATGGCTGCCGGGCGGGTGCTGGCATGCCAGGTCGACAGCAGGTAAGCGGCGTCTTCCCGCACGAAGGCGCTGTAGCGCGATCGCATCAGCGCCTCGGCGTCGGGCGCGGGCTGGCCGGCATGCCAGGGCTGGCAGCAGCCGGTGTAAGGCAGCGGACGGCCCCGGGCGTCCAGGCGGCCGCAGGGGCAGGGTTCGGTGGCGCTCACATCAAGCCAGGGCACGCTGGATGATGATCTTCTGCACGTCGGAGGTGCCTTCGTAGATCTGGCAGACCCGCACGTCGCGGTAGATGCGCTCGATGGGAAAGTCGCTCACCACACCGTAGCCGCCCAGGGTCTGGATGGCCACCGAACACACGCGCTCGGCGGTTTCGCTGGCAAAGAGCTTGGCCATGGCGGCCTCCTTCAGGCAGGGCCGGCCGGCGTCGCGCAGCGCGGCGGCGTGCCAGATCAGCTGGCGCGCGGCCTCCAGCTGGGTGGCGCAGTCGGCCAGGCGAAAACCCACCGCCTGGTGGTTGAAGATGGCGGTGCCGAAGCTCTCGCGCTGCTTGGCGTAAGCCAACGCCACCTCGAAGGCGCTGCGGGCCATGCCCACGCTCTGGGCGGCGATGCCGATGCGTCCGCCTTCGAGCGCGCTCAGCGCGATCTTGTAGCCCTCGCCTTCGGCGCCGATCAGGTTCTCGGCCGGGATGCGGCAGTTGTCGAAGTTGATCTGCGCGGTGTCGCTGCTGTGCTGGCCCAGCTTGTCCTCCAGGCGCGCCACCACGTAGCCGGGGGCGCTGGTCGGCACGATGAAGGCGCTCATGCCCTTCTTGCCCGCGCCCTTGTCGGTGACGGCGATGACGATGGCCACCTGGCCGTTCTTGCCGCTGGTGATGAACTGTTTGACGCCGTTGATGACGTACTCATCGCCCTGCTTCACGGCCGTGGTGCGCAGCGCCGACGCGTCCGAGCCCACATGTGGCTCGGTCAGGCAGAACACCCCCAGCATCTGGCCGGCCGCCAGCGGGCGCAGCCACTGGGCCTGCTGCCGGGTGTTGCCATAGCGCATGAAGATGGCGTTGACCGGGCAGTTGGTCACGCTGATGGCGGTGCTGGTGCCACCGTCGCCGGCGGCGATTTCCTCCAGCACCAGGGCCAGCGTCAGGTAGTCCAGCCCGGCACCGCCCAGCGACTCGGGCACGCAGATGCCGTAGGCGCCCAGCTCGGCCAGGCCACGGTGCGCCTCCTTGGGGAAATGGTGTTCCTTGTCCCAGCGCGCGGCGTGGGGCCACAGCTGTTCCTGGGCGAAGGCGCGCACCGCGTCGCGGATCATTTCCTGGTCTTGGGTCAGCAGCATGTTGTCTCTCGTTGGAAAAGTGTCACCAGTGGGCGGCGCGCCGGCCGTCGTGGTGGATCAGGCGGCCGTTGTCTTCAGGGCCCACGCTGGCCAGCACCGCGCGCAGGCCGGCCACGCTGTCTTCCAGCGTCAGCGGGGCGCCCGACCCGCCCATGTCGGTCTGCACCCAGCCGGGGTCGAGCACGACCCAGCGGGCGCGGGGGTAATCGAAGCGCGCGCTGGCCAGCGCCATGTTGAGCGCGGCCTTGCTCACGCGGTAGAGCCAGGCGTTGCTGCCGGGCACGCTGCCGATCAGGCTCATGCCGCTGGACAGCGCGGCAAACACGCCACCGGCCTCCTCCACCATGGGCAGCACCTGCGGGATGACCTGCATCAGGCCCAGCACGTTGGCGTGCATGACGCGGTCGAAGGCCTGCTGCGTCGGCGGTGTGGTGGCGCCGGCGCGGTCCATCACGCCGGCCACGTACAGCGCCACGTCGAGCTTCTCGCCATCGAGTTGCCACGAGAAGCCGCTGACGCTGGCCGGGTCGGCCACGTCCACCCGCAGGGCCTGGGCGCCCAGGTCGCGCAGTTGCCCCAGGCCGGTGTCGTCGCGGGCGGTGGCGATCACGCGCGCACCCGCCTCGCGGTACTGGCGCACCAGCTCCAGACCGATACCGCGCGAGGCGCCGATGACCAGGACCGTGGGCATGGGGGCGTCAGACCAGTTCGATCGCCATGGCCGTGGCTTCGCCGCCACCGATGCACAGCGTGGCCACGCCTTTTTTGCCGCCACGCGCCTGCAGCGCGTGCAACAAGGTCACCAGGATGCGGGCGCCGCTGGCACCGATGGGATGGCCCAGGGCGCAGGCACCGCCGTTGACGTTGACCCGCTCGTGCGGGATCGCCAGCTCGGTCATCAGCGCCATGGGCACGACCGCGAAGGCCTCGTTGATTTCCCACAGGTCCACGTCGGCCACGCCCCAGCCGGTCTTGGCCAGCAGCTTCTGCGTGGCGCCCACCGGCGCGGTGGCGAACCAATTGGGTTCCTGCGCGTGGGTGCTGTGGGCCACGATGCGCGCCAGGGGTTTGAGTCCCTGCTGCTCGGCGGTGGACTGGCGCATCAACACCAGGGCGGCGGCGCCATCGTTGATGGACGAGCTGCTGGCGGCGGTGATGGTGCCGTCCTTCTTGAAGGCGGGCTTGAGGCCGGGGATCTTGTCGAGCTTGACCTTGCCCGGGCCTTCGTCGGTGGACACCACCCGCTCGCCGCTGCGGTCTTTCACCGTCACGGGGGCGATCTCCTTGGCGAAGGCGCCACTCTCGGTGGCGGCCTTGGCGCGCGTGACCGAGGCAATCGCGAAGGCGTCCTGCTGCTCGCGGGTGAAGCTGTACTTGGCGGCGCAGTCCTCGCCAAAGGTGCCCATGCTGCGGCCGGGTTCGTAGGCATCTTCCAGGCCGTCGAGCATCATGTGGTCGAAGATCTTGTCGTGGCCCATGCGGTAGCCGCCGCGGCCCTTTTGCAGCAGGTAGGGCGCGTTGGTCATGCTCTCCATGCCGCCGGACACCATCACGGTGGCGCTGCCGGCCAGCAGCATGTCGTGCGCCAGCATGGTGGCCTTCATGCCCGAGCCGCACATCTTGGACAGGGTGACGGCACCGGCCGACAGGGGCAGCCCGCCCTTGAGCGCGGCCTGGCGTGCCGGCGCCTGGCCCTGGCCAGCCATCAGGCAGTTGCCGAACAGCACCTCGTCGACCAGCGCGGGGTTCACGCCCGCGCGTGCGACGGCGGCGCGGATCGCCACGCCGCCCAGGTCGTGGGCGGACTGGCTGGCGAAGTCGCTCTGGAAAGCGCCCATGGGGGTGCGGGCGGCGCCGACGATGACAACGGGATCGTGGGAAGACATGTCAATACTCCTGTGGATAGGGGGAACGGATGTGATTCAGCTCATCTCGGCCGCGGCCGTGGCGTGGAAGCGGCGCGCGCGCTCGTAGGGGAAGACGTCGTGCACGTGGCCGCGCTGTATGCGCTCCTTGTGCGACTGCCAGAAGGCGACGTCCAGCAGGTCGGCGTGGTGCCGCATGAAGACCTCGCGCACCGCCGGGTTGCCCAGCAGGAAGGGGGCGAAGGTCTCGGGAAAGACATCGTGTTTGCCGACGGCGTACCAGACCTCGCCCGACAGCTCATCTTCCTCGTTGCGCGGCGGCGGCACTCGGCGGAAGTTGCAGTCGGTGATGTACTCGATCTCGTCGTAGTCGTAGAACACCACCTTGCCGTGGCGGGTGATGCCGAAGTTCTTCCACAGCATGTCGCCGGGAAAGATGTTGGCCGCCACCAGGTCCTTGATGGCATTGCCATACTCGATCACGGCGCGCGCGATCTGCTCGCGCCCGCGCGCGTCGTCACGGCCGGCGTCAAAGGCTTCCTGCAGGTAGATGTTGAGCGGGATCATGCGCCGCTCGATGTAGCAGTGCTTGAGGATGACCTCGACCTTGCCGTCGCCGTCGCGGTCCGAGATCTCGAGCTGGCTGGGCGCGAACTTCTGGATGTCGGCGATCAGCCCGTCCTCGAAGCGGTCACGCGGGAACCCGACCTCGGAGAACTCCAGCGTGTCGGCCATGCGGCCGACGCGGTCGTGCTGCTTGACCAGCAGGTACTTGTTGCGGATCTGCTCGCGTGTGGTGTCCTTCGGGGGCGGATAGAAGTCCTTGATGACCTTGAACACGAAGGGAAAGGACGGCAGGTCGAACACCAGCATGACCATGCCCTTGATGCCGGGCGCGATGCGGAACTTGTCGCTGCTGTGCCGCATGTGGAAGAGGAAGTCGCGGTAGAACAGGGTCTTGCCCTGCTTGGCCAGCCCCAGCGCGTTGTAGAACTCGGCGCGCGGCTTGCGCGGCATCATGCCCCGCAGGAACTGGACGTAGGCGCTGGGCACCTCCATGTCGACCATGAAGTAGGCGCGCGCGAAGCTGAACAGGATCAGCAGGTCGTCCTCGCCGAACAGCGCGGCATCGATCACCAGGCGGCTGCGCGTGTGGTGCAGGATGGGCAGGGCAAAAGGCACCTCGGTGAAGCCGTTGATGATCTTGCCCACGATGTAGGCGCCCTTGTTGCGGAAGAACAGGCTGGACAGGACCTGGATCTGGAAGTTGGCGCGCAGCTTGGTGTGGTCGAACTGCCGCAGCATGGCCTCGTGCACACACTTCACATCGCGCCACAGGTCGACAAAGGGCACGTGCAGGTCGAAGTCGTCCACCATGCGGCGCAACTCCAGCAGCATGCTGTCGCGGGTGGGGTAGTAGCAGCGGTAGGTGGGCCGGGCGCTGGGCTCCTCGTTTTCGATGTACTCGGTGCTGACCGCCGGCCGCACGAAGATGAAGTCGTTCTGAAAATGGGCGCGGTGCAGGATCTTGGTGGTGACCGAGTTGAAGAAGGTCTCGGCTAGCTCGGGCTGGTGGTGGTTGACCAGCAGGCCGATGTAGTGCAGCTTGACCTGCTGCCACACGTCCATGGACAGCTCGCCGGCCTTGAATTCCTTTTCCAGCCGCATCACACATTCCTTGACCCGCAGGTCGTAGAACTCGATGCGCTCGCGCTGGGCACGCTGCTGGGCGTGCCAGTCGGCGGTCTCGAAGCGGTGCTTGGCGCGTGCCGACTCGGTGCGGAACAGGCGGTAGTGGCGGTTGAAGCCGTCCATCATCGCGCGCGCGATGTCGTAGGCGACGGTCGAGTCCAACCGCTCGGGAAACATGGGAACGCCCCGCCTCAGGCGCCTTCGCGCGGGTAGCGTTTGAGCGCGTTGCGGAACACCGGCATGACCTCTTCGGGCCGGCTGATGCTCACGCCCAGGTCCTTGACGAGGCCGTCCTTGAGGCCGTAGCACCAGCCGTGCACGGTCAGGTTCTGCCCGCGCGCCCAGGCGTCCTGCAGCACGTTGGTCCAGGCCACGTTGCCCACCTGCTCGATGACGTTCATCTCGCACAGCACGTCCTCCTGCACCGCTTTGGGCAGGTGGTCCAGGCGCTTGCGGTGGCGCATCTTGACGTCGTACACATGGCGCAGCCAGTTGTCGGCCAGGCCCACCCGCATGCCACGCAGCGTGGCCAGCACGCCGCCGCAGCCGTAGTGGCCCACCACCAGGATGTGCTCGACCTTGAGGTACTCCACCGCGAACTGGATCACCGACAAGGCGTTGAGGTCGGAGTGCACCACCACGTTGGCCACGTTGCGGTGCACGAAGACCTCGCCCGGCTCCAGGCCGGTGATCTGGTTGGCGGGCACGCGGCTGTCGGAACAGCCGATCCACAGGTACTTGGGGCTTTGCTGCTGGGCCAGTTGCTGGAAATAGCCCGGTCGCTCCAGCTCGGTCTGTGCGGCCCAGCGGCGATTGGCTTCGATGAGGTTTTGCAGAGGGTGTGTCATGGGGCGATATTACCGAGGCGCCGTCGGGATCACATGGTTTCGGCGAACAGCTCGCGGCCGATCAGCATGCGGCGGATTTCGCTGGTGCCGGCACCGATCTCGTACAGCTTGGCGTCGCGCCACAGTCGGCCCAGCGGGTACTCGTTGATGTAGCCGTTGCCGCCGAAGAGCTGTATGCCGTTGCCCGCCATCTTGGTTGCCTCCTCGGCGCACCACAGGATGACCGAAGCGCAGTCCTTGCGCACCTGGCGCACGTGTTCCGCCCCCAGGCTGTCCAGGTTCTTGCCGATCTGGTAGCAGAAGGCGCGGCCGGCCTGCAGCACGGTGTACATGTCGGCCACCTTGCCCTGGACCAGCTGGAACTCGCCGATGCTCTGGCCGAACTGCTTGCGGTCGTGAATGTAGGGCACGACGTTGTCCATCACCGCCTGCATGATGCCGATCGGGCCGGCGGCCAGCACGGCGCGCTCGTAGTCGAGGCCGCTCATCAGCACCTTGGCGCCCATGTTCAGGCCACCCAGGATGTTCTCGGCCGGCACTTCGACGTTCTGGAACACCATCTCGCCGGTGTGGCTGCCACGCATGCCCAGCTTGTCCAGCTTCTGCGCGGTGAAGAAGCCCTTCATGCCTTTTTCGACGATGAAGGCGGTCACGCCGCGCGCGCCCATCTCGGGTTCGGTCTTGGCGTAGACCACCATGGTGTCGGCATCGGGGCCGTTGGTGATCCACATCTTGCTGCCGTTGAGCAGGTAGAAGCCCCCCTTGTCCTCGGCCTTGAGCTTCATGCTGATGACGTCGGAGCCGGCGCCCGGCTCGCTCATGGCCAGCGCGCCCACGTGTTCGCCGCTGATGAGCTTGGGCAGGTACTTCTGCTTTTGCGCGTCGCTACCGTTGCGCTTGATCTGGTTGACGCACAGGTTGGAGTGGGCGCCGTAGCTCAGACCCACGCTGGCCGAGGCGCGCGAGATTTCCTCCATGGCGATCATGTGGGCCAGGTAGCCCATGTTGGCGCCGCCGTACTGCTCGGGCACGGTGATGCCCAGCACGCCGAGTTCACCCATCTTGGGCCACAGGTCCATGGGGAACTGGTCGTTGCGGTCGATCTCGGCGGCGCGCGGCGCGATCTCGGCTTGGGCGAAGGCGTGGACGGCGTCGCGCAGGGCATCGATGTCTTCACCGAGTTGGAAGTTCAGGCCGGGCAGGTTCATGTGTGTCTCCGAAAAAGCGGGTCAGGATTGGATGTTCTCGCGGCCGGTCACGGCCATCAGGGTGCAGCCCATGGTGGCGGCCAGTTTCTCGCGGCCATTGTCCACCGCATAGAAGTGGCCTTCGCACACGGTGATGGTGCGCCCGGGCTTGATGACGGTGCCCACGGCACGGAAGTGCTGGCCCTTGGCGGGTGCCAGCAGGTTGATCTTGAACTCGATGGTCAACACCGCCGCCTCAAGCGGCATCAGGCTGAAGCCGGCGTAGCCACACGCGCTGTCGAGCGCGGTGGATACCAAACCAGCGTGGATGAAGCCATGCTGCTGGGTCAGGCCCTGGGCCCAGTCGAAGGCGATGACCACGCGGCCGGGCTCGACGGCATCGAGACGGGCGCCCAGCGTCGCCATGGCGCCCTGGCGGGCAAAGCTGGCGCGCACGCGGTCGGAGAACTCGGGCACGGCAGGCTGGAAGGTCATGGGGGATCGTTGGCTGCGTTGATTGACGTTTACGTAAACGTCAATTATGTCGCAGCACACCCCCGCCTGCCAAGTGGGGGTTGCGGCAAGGCCAGCGGCGCGTGGGGTCATGGCGGTGCGGCTACGATGCCCGGGCGTGCTGTTTTCACTCCCACACGTTTTTCATGAAACTCTATTACTCGCCCGGTGCCTGCTCGCTCGCCAGCCACATCGCCATGGAAGAAGCCGGTCTGGCTTACGAAGGCATTCCCGCGCCCACCAAGACACACCAGTTGCCCGACGGCACCGACTACTACACCATCAACCCGCTGGGCTATGTGCCGCTGCTGCAACTGCGCGACGGCACCAAACTGACCGAAGGTCCGGCGATCATGCAGTACATCGCCGACCAGGCACCCGCCAAGCAACTCGCTCCGGCCAATGGCACCCCACCCCGCTATCAGCTGCAGGCCTGGCTCAACCTGATCGCCACCGAACTGCACAAGGGCGGCTTCAGCCCCTTGTTCAACCCGGCCACGCCGGCGGAGATGAAAGCCACCACCACCGAGCGCCTGCAGGGCCGCCTGACCTGGGTCAACAGCCAGCTCGAAGGCAAGTCCTACCTGACGGGTGAGCAGTTCACGGTGGCCGACGGCTACCTGTTCGTGGTCTGTTCGTGGGCGCCGCGTGTGGGCGTGGACCTGTCGGCCCACCCCCACCTGCAGGCCTTCTCGGCCCGCGTGGCGGCACGCCCCGCCGTGCAGGCCGCCATGCGCGCCGAAGGCCTTCTGGCCTGAGGGACGCAGGCCGTTCAGGCCTTTTCGGTCTTGTCGACCTTGGCCAGGAGGCTGCGTGCCTCCTTCTCGTGCACCTTGACTTCGTCCAGGTTGGCCTGCAGGTCGGCCAGCTGGTCTTCGATCTGCTGGCGGTGCGCGGCCAGCACCTGCAGGAATTTGCGCAGCTGCGGCCCGGTGTCGCGCGGGCTGTCGTACATCTCGATGATGTCCTTGGCCTCGGTCAGCGAAAAGCCCAGGCGCTTGGCGCGCAGCGTGAGCTTGAGCCGGGTGCGGTCGCGCGCGGAATACACCCGGTTGCGCCCGCCCGGCCCTTCGCGCTGGGGCTGCAGCAGGCCCATGTCCTCGTAGAAGCGGATCGCGCGGGTCGTGAGGTCGAATTCCCGCGCCAGGTCGCTGATGGTGAAGGTCGGGTTCGGTGCCATGGTGTGGGTTTTATATTGACGTTTACGTTAACGTCAAGCCACACATCTTAACGCCAAGAGGTGGGATGTCGGACATGCCGCGAACGGGCCTCACCACTTGGGCACGGGCAGCTTGTGCAGGGCCAGGCGGCGTTCCTGGTAGTCGGGCATGACGCTGGCCACCGTGCCCCAGAACTGGGGGCTGTGGTCCATCACGCGCAGGTGACTCAGCTCATGGGCCACCACATAGTCGATCACCTGTGGCCCGAAGTGGATCAGCCGCCAGTTCAGGCGGATGCTGCCATCGGCGCTGGCGCTGCCCCAGCGGGTGCCGGCACTGGACAGGCGCAGCTTGGTCCAGCGCACACCGAGCGCGGGCGCGAAATGGTCCAGCCGCGCCACGAACAGCGCGCGCGCCTCGCGCATCAGCCAGGCCTGGGCCACGTCCCGGATCTGATCGGCGCCCGCCAGCTGCGACAGCCCCACCCGCAGGCGCGGGCCCTGCGGCGAAAGCTCCAGCACCGCGCCCGCGGCACTGAAACCGTGGGCCGGGTCCAGCACCACCACCACCTCTTCGCCCAGGAAAGGAAACCGCGCGCCATCGCGCCATTCGATGCGAGCCTGCTCGACCTGGGCCTGGCGCTCGCGCACCGCCTGCAGCTTCTCCAGTACCCAGCGCGCCTTGTCGCGCAGCAGCGCCTCCACCTCGGCCAGCGGCGTCCAGCGCGGCGCGCTCACGCTCAGGCCATCCGGCCCCACGCTCAGGCCGATGGTGCGGCGCTTGCCGCGCTTGAACTCGTAGGCCACCAGGCAGGCGCCCAACTGCAACTGGCGGCTGGCGCGCGGGTGTTTCCAGTGCGAGGCCGGCATCACCGCGTCCTGCGGCCGGGTGGATGCGGCGGGCAGCACCGGCGCAAGCGGCCCATCGTCGCCAAAAAAATCCAGCGACAACTGTGTGGCATCAACCGGAGGGGCCACGCGCTTCACCGTCACGCCCCGCGCTCAGTCGCCACCCCAGCAGACACCGCGGATCCGGCTCTGCCGGTCCGCTGGTGTCGCCCCCTGGGGGGGATGCGGCCACATGCCGTGGGCAAGCGACGGGGGGGTCATCAGTACGCCTCGGGATCGAGGCGGCGCATCTCGGCCTCGATCCAGTCTTCCACTTCGCGCATCAGCTCGTCGGGCTTGCGACCTTCGCTGGGGATGGGCTTGCCGATGGAGAACTCCACCACACCCGGGCGTTTGATGAAGGCCTTGCGTGGCCAGCACTTGGCCGAGGTCACCGCGATCGGGATCACCGGCGCGCCGGTCTCGATGGCCAGGCGCGTGCCGCCGCTTTTGTACTGCCCCTTCTGGCCACGCGGGATGCGGGTGCCCTCGGGGAACATGATCACCCAGGTGCCCTGGTCCAGCAGCCGCTTGCCCTGGGCCACCACCTTGTTGAAGGCCTGGGCCCGCTTGGAGCGGTCAATGTGGATCATGTCCATCTTGGCCATGGCCCAGCCGAAGAAGGGCACGTAGAGCAACTCCTTCTTGAACACATAGGCCAGCGGATGGGGCATGAGCGCGGGCATGCAGAAGGTTTCCCAGGTGGACTGGTGCTTGAGCAGCAGGACCGCCGGCGCGGTGCTGCCCACCGGCAGGTTCTCGTAGCCGATCACCTGGTTGCGTATGCCCAGGATCAGGTTGCCGCCGCGCACCGCCACCTTGAGCCAACCGGCGCACATCCAGTAGACCTGGGTGCTGCTGAGGAAAGGCGCGGCGATCAGCACGGCCAGCGCCCAGGGCACCACGGTGACGGCCATCCACAGCATGTGGAGCACGGAACGCAGGAAAAGCATGGATCAGGCCTTGTCGGGGACGGCGCCGCGCGCCAGGATGAAATCGGCAAATGCCGCGAGGTCCTTGTGCACCAGCGTGCCTTCGGGCAAGGGTGGCAAGGGCAGGCCGCCGGCGCCGGCATGGGCGCTCAACTGGCCACACAGCAACAGGTGGGGCTGGCAGCCCGCGGCTGCGGCGGCGCGCACGTCGTTGAGCGAATCGCCCGCCACCGGGACATCGGCCAGGGGCACGGCATAGCGCTGGCCAATCTGCAGCAGCAGGCCGGGTTCGGGCTTGCGGCAGGCGCAGCCGTCCTCGGGCGCGTGGGGGCAGACAAACACCGCGTCCACCCGTGCGCCCGCGCCCGCCAGCAGCTTGTGCATGCGCGCGTGCACAGCGTTGAGCGTGGCCATGTCGAACAGGCCACGGCCCAGCCCCGACTGGTTGGACGCCACCACCACCCGCCAGCCGCCCTGGTTGAGCCGGGCCACGGCTTCGAGCGCGCCAGCCTGGGGCGACCAGTCCTCGGGCGAGCGCACGTAGTCCTCGCTGATCTGGCCCAACGAACCGTCGCGGTCCAGGACGATGAGTTTGACGGTGCCACCCATTCACGCACTCCTTGGGTTGAGGGCCGCCGCGCCGGGCCGCCCCAAGCCAGGCCGCCCCCCCTTGGGGGGCAGCGACCCGCGCAGCGGTGGAGCGAGGGGGCTCATGTTCAGGAAGCCAGGCGGGACAAGTCGGCCACCCGGTTCATGGCGGCGTGGAGCGTCGCCAGCAGGCCCAGGCGGTTGGCCTTGAGCGCGGCGTCCTCGGCGTTGACCATGACACCGTCGAAGAAGGCGTCGACCGGGGCCTTCAGCGCGGCCAGGGCCTGCAGGCTGGCGGTCAGGTCACCGGCCACAAAAGCGGCGTTGGCCTGGGGGACCACGGTCTTGAGGCTGTCGTTGAGGGCCTTCTCGGCCGGCTCGACGAGCAGAGCCTCGTTGACCTGAGCGGTCACCTCGCCCTCGGCCTTCTTGAGGATGTTGCCGACACGCTTGTTGGCTGCGGCCAGCGCGGGGGCTTCGGGCAGGGCGGCAAAGGCGCGCACGGCCGCCAGGCGCTGGGCCACGTCGGCCAGGCGCTGCGGGCGCAGGGCCAGCACGGCGTCCACTTCCTGGGCGCTGGCACCCTGCTCGCGCAGGCTGCCGCTGAGGCGGTCGTAGATGAAATCGCCCAGGGCGGCCGAGGCATCGCTGATCTTGTCGCCGAAGGCCGGCACGGCGCTGCGCAGCAGCGCGTCGAGTTCCAGCGGCAGGTCCTTCTCGACCAGCATGCGCACCACCCCCAGCGCGTGGCGGCGCAGGGCAAACGGGTCCTTGTCGCCAGTGGGCAGGTTGCCGATGCCGAACATGCCGACCAGGGTCTCGAGCTTGTCGGCCAGGGCCACCACCACCCCCACGATGTTGCGCGGCAGTTCGTCGCCGGCGAAGCGGGGTTTGTAGTGGTCTTCGATGGCGTGGGCGATGTCCTCGCCCAGGCCGTCATGGCGGGCGTAATAGCCGCCCATGATGCCCTGCAACTCGGGGAACTCGCCCACCATGTCGGTCAGCAGGTCGGCCTTGGCCAGCAGCGCGGCCTGGTCGGCCTGGCGGGCCAGGGCGTCGCCGCCCAGCTGCTGCGCAATCGCGCGGGCGATGGCGCTCACGCGCTCGGTGCGCTCACCCTGGGTGCCCAGCTTGTTGTGGTAGACCACCTTGGCCAGGCCCAGCACGCGCGATTCGAGCGGGCGCTTGCGGTCCTGATCGAAGAAGAACTTGGCGTCGGCCAGGCGCGGGCGCACCACACGCTCGTTGCCCTGGATGACGGCGCTGGCGTCGGCGGGGCTGATGTTGCTGACGACCAGGAAGCGGTTGGTCAGCTTGCCGGCGGCGTCCAGCAACGGGAAGTACTTCTGGTTGGCTTTCATCGTGAGGATGAGGCACTCCTGAGGCACGTCGAGGAATTCTTTCTCGAACTGACAGATCAGCACGTTCGGCCGCTCGACCAGCGCGGTCACCTCGTCCAGCAGGGCCTCGTCGTCGATGGGCCGGCAGCCGCCACCCACCTGGGCCGCAGCCGCGGCCAGCTGGCGCACGATGTCGGCGCGGCGTTCGGCGAACGAGGCGATCACCGCGCCGTCTTTGGCCAGCGTGGCGGCATAGGCGTCGGCGTCGGCCAGCACGACCGGGTCCACGGCAGCTTCAAAACGGTGGCCGTGGGTCGCGTTGCCAGCCTTCAGGCCCAGCGCCTTGACCGGCACCACGTCGGCGCCGTGCAGCGCGACCAGGCCGTGCGCCGGGCGCACGAAGTTCACGCTGGTCCAGCCCGGCAGTTCGCAATCGGTTTCGAGCTGGTAGCTCATGACCTTCGGGATCGGCAGCTTGGCAATCGCTTCGTCCAGCGCCTTCTGCAGACCGGCGGTCAGATCGACGCCCGGCTGAACGCTGTCGTAAAAAAGCGCCTCGGCCTTGCCGTCGGGCGCGCGCTTGAGGCTCGCCACCGCCGAAGCGTCAGCGCCCAGCGCGCCCAGACGCTTGAGCAGGGCGGGTGTCGGTGCGCCGTTGGCGTCCAGGCCGACGCTGACCGGCATGAGCTTTTGCGACACGGCCTTGTCGGCGGCGCGCGCGGCAACACCGGTGACATGCGCAGCCAGGCGGCGCGGCGAGGCGAACGAGGTCAGCACCGCATCGGCGCCGGCCAGACCCTGGGCCTTGAGTTGCTCGAACAGCACGCCGGCAAAGGCGTCGCCCAGCTTCTTGAGCGCCTTGGGCGGCAGCTCTTCGACAAACAGTTCAACAAGCAGGTTTTCGGTTGTCATTCTTGTGCTCTCACGCCGCCTTCTTGGCCATCTGTTCCACCCACTCGCGCGGCGCCATGGGGAAACCCAGGCGTTCGCGGCTCTCGTAGTAGCTTTGCGCCACGCTGCGTGCCAGGTTGCGGATGCGCCCGATGTAGGCGGCGCGTTCGGTCACGCTGATCGCCCCGCGCGCGTCCAGCAGGTTGAAGCTGTGCGCGCACTTGAGCACCTGCTCGTAGGCCGGCAGCGCCAGTTGCTGCTCCATCAGGTGCTTGGCCTGCTTCTCGTGGGCGCCGAAGGCGGTGAACAGGAAGTCGGCGTCGGAGTGTTCGAAGTTGTAGGCCGACTGCTCAATCTCATTTTGAAGGTACACATCGCCATAGGTGAGGCCTTCGGTCCAGATGAGGTCTTTGAAGTTTTCGACGCCTTGGATGTACATGGCCAAGCGCTCCAGGCCGTAGGTGATTTCGCCCGTGGCGGGTTTGCAATCAATGCCGCCGACCTGCTGGAAGTAAGTGAACTGGGTGACTTCCATGCCGTTGAGCCAGACCTCCCAGCCCAGGCCCCAGGCGCCGAGCGTCGGGTTTTCCCAGTCGTCTTCGACGAAACGGATGTCGTTCTTCTTCAGATCAAAGCCCAACGCCTCCAACGAACCCAGGTACAGCTCCAGGATGTTCGCTGGCGCAGGCTTGAGCACCACCTGGTACTGGTAATACTGCTGATACCGGTTGGGGTTCTCGCCGTAGCGGCCGTCCTTGGGGCGGCGGCTGGGCTGCACGTAGGCGGCCTTCCAGGGCTCGGGGCCGATGGCGCGCAGGAAGGTGGCGGTGTGGCTGGTGCCTGCACCCACTTCCATGTCGTAGGGTTGGAGCAGCGCGCAGCCCTGGGCGTCCCAGTAGGCCTGCAGTTTGAGAATGATTTGTTGGAAGGTCAGCATGGGGTGGGCGCTCCGCCTGGAGCGTCAGGACCGGAAACGGACAAGCGTGGCGGGGCCGCGCAAACCGTCCGATTTTACTGGCCGGTCGGGCCCCCGCCGGGACCGGCGCTCCGGTCAGGGTTGCGGCGGCGGGGCGGTGTCGTCCGGGCCGCCCCAGAAGCGTTCCATGGCGATGTAGGTGAAGGACGCGGACCAGCCGATCAGCAGCAGGCCGTTGAGCGCCTCTGCGCCAGCCAGCAGGCGGATGGGGCCGACAGGCGTCAGGTCGCCAAAACCCAGCGAGGTGTAGGTTTCGGCCGAGAAATAGATGCAATTGGCGAGCGAGAAACCCGCCGTGCCCACGAGACTGCCGGCACCCGTCCAGCGCACCAGGCTGTAGAGGGCCACGCCGTACAGCGCGATTTCAATGGCGTGGGCCACGAAGGCGCCCAGGATCACGACCAGCAGCTTGAGCCGGTGGGGCACCGGCAGGCCCGGCAAGCGGGTGTTGAGCCCGCGCAGGACTTCGTAGTGCAACACCGTGGTGGCCACCACCAGCAGCACACAGGCAACAACAACGGGGTACATGGGCAAGCTGTCTCCGCGAAAACCGGCAGCACCCGACGATACACAAGTCCGCGCGCCGGGCACGGTCCCGCCGGGGTCAGGCCGGGCGGCGCCCCCTGCCCCACAACACGGCCAGCACCCCCAGCGCCCCCCACAGCACCGGCCACAAGCCCCAACGCGACGACCAGCGCGCGTAGGGCGTGAGGCCCTCCCGCCCCGCCACCTCGGCGTCCAGCGCGCCCCGGGTCAGGCGTGGCAGCTGGTGGGTGACGCGGCCCTGGTGGTCGATGACGGCCGTGGCGCCGGTGTTGGTGGCGCGCAGCATGGGCCGGGCCAGTTCCAGTGCCCGCAGGCGCGAGATTTGCAGGTGCTGGTCGATGGCGATGCTGTCGCCGAACCACGCGATGTTGCTGAGGTTGACCAGCACCGTCGGCGCCCGCGCCGGGTCGGCAAAACCGGCCGCGATCTCCTCGCCGAACAGGTCCTCGTAACAAATGTTGGGCGCCAGGCGCTGGCCGGCCCAATCCAGCGTGGGCTGGGCCAGGGTGCCCCGGTTGAAGTCGCCCAGCGGGATGTTCATGAGGTCCACGAACCAGCGAAACAGCGGCGGGACGAATTCGCCAAACGGCACGAGGTGGTGCTTGTCGTAGCGGTACAGGCCATCGGTGGCGGCCAGGGGGGTGTCGGCTTCGGGCGTGACCTGCCGCAGCGCCGGCAGCGCGGCGCCGGCACGCTCGGGTGTCCAGCCCCAGGCCGAG
This sequence comes from Hydrogenophaga sp. OTU3427, assembly GCF_038440225.1. Lineage (NCBI taxonomy): Bacteria > Pseudomonadati > Pseudomonadota > Betaproteobacteria > Burkholderiales > Comamonadaceae > Hydrogenophaga > Hydrogenophaga sp. OTU3427. The sequence goes on from NZ_JASATI010000007.1 coordinate 114,708, forward strand.
TTGGTGTAGCCCGCCTCGAGGCGGCCCAGCGGCAGGCCCGCGAGCACGGCCGACGGCCCGGCGGCGGCGGGCGCCCAGAGGTCGCTCCAGAACCGCGCGGGCAACTGCTGCGGCAGCAGGGGAATGGCGGTCTCGGGCGCCACCACCAACCGGGGCTGGGGATCGGCCACGGCCCGGCGCAGCTCGTCGCCGTACCAGGCCAGGGCCTGGGGCACGCCGCTGTCGCCGGCGAATTTTTCGTCCTGCGCGATGTTGCCCTGCAGCAGACGGACGTGCAGCGTGCCCGCCGGTGTGCCCCACTCGCGGGCCACCTGCGGTGGGAGCCACCAGGCCAGCAGCGCCACCAGCAATGTCCAGCGCCAGACCCCACCGGGCCGCCCCACGCGCGGGGGCAGCCAGGCCGCCAGCAGCACGGCCAGCGCCGAGGCCAGCGCGCCCATGCCATAGACCCCCACCCAGGGGGCCAGCGCGGCCAGTGTGTCCACATGCGCGTAGCCCCCCGCGCCCCAGGGAAAACCGGTGAACAGGACAGCACGCGCCAGCTCGGCCAGGGTCCACACGGCGGCAAAGGCCAGCGCCTGCACGAACACGCCACGGTGCCGCCAACGCCACCACAGGCCACCGGCCAACGCGTAGTACAGGGACAGGGCGCTGGCCAGCGCCAGCACGGCCACGGCGGCCAGCGGTGCGGCCAGCCCGCCATAGGTGTGCATGGAAATGAACAGCCACCAGAAGCTGCCGCACAACCAGGCGGTGGCGCCCAGCCAGGCGAGCCCGAAAGCCGCCCTCGCCGTGGGGGCGCAGCGCAGGGCCAGCACCAGCGCGGCCAGGCCCAGCACCTGCAGCCCGCCCACCGGCTGGCCGGTACGCAAGCCCCAGCTCTCCAGGGGCGGCCAGGGCCAGGCGAGTGCGGCGGCCTGCGCCAGCCCCGCCAGCACACACAAGACCCACCAGAACAAGGGACGCGGCGCGCCGGCGCGCATCAGGTTTCAGCGGATTCGGTGACGACCTTGAACCACTTCACTGCCCCGCCCTTGGTGTGCATGACCACAAACCGCAGGCCGTCCAGGTGATGGACTTCGCCGCGCTTGGGCACGTGGCCCATGGCGTGGGCGATCATGCCGCCGATGGTGTCGAAATCGGTATCGGGGAGCTGCAGCCCGAAGGATTCGTTGATGCGCTCGATGGCGGTGTCGCCGCTGACACGCCAGCTGCCATCGGCCAGGGCAAAGATGTCGCCGTCGTCCTCGGCGATGTCGAACTCGTCCTCGATCTCGCCGACGATTTCCTCCAGCACGTCCTCGATGGTGAGCAGGCCGGCCACGCGGCCGAACTCGTCGATGACGATGGCCAGGTGGTTGCGGTTACCGCGGAAGTCGCGCAGCAGGTCGTTCAGGCCCTTGGTCTCGGGCACGAAGGTGGCCGGGCGCAGCAGGGCCCGCAGGTTGAGTTCGGGCGCGCGCTGCAGCTTGAGCAGATCCTTGGCGAGCAGGATGCCGATGATGTTTTCGCGCTCGCCCTCGAACACCGGGAAACGCGAGTGCGCGGTGTCGATCACCACGTGCAGCAGCTCGTCGAACGGCGCGTGGATGTCCAGCACATCCATGCGCGGCGCCGCCACCATCACGTCGCCGGCCGTCATGTCGGCCATGCGGATCACACCTTCGAGCATGACGCGCGATTCGGCGTTGATGATGTTGTTGTCCTCGGCCTCGGCCAGGGTTTCGATCAGTTCATCCTTGGAATCGGGTCCCGGATGGATGAACTCGGCCAGCTTCTGGAGAAATCCGCGTTTGTCTTCGTGCCTCACGCTGCGGTGAGGCGCCGGACTGGGATAGGGGTCGGACACTGTGTGACGGGGTAGTTGTGCTGTAACAAAGCATACCCCAAGCCCATGACAACACGCTGGCCACCCGGCGGCAGGCCGTGCCGCCCGGTCAGGGCGAGGCTTTTTCGCGGGCGTCGCGCACGCCCTGGCGGATGTCCTGCAGCGTGCCCAGCATGGACCAAAACTGCCGCGCCTGCGCTTTCAGGTGGTAGTCGGTGCGGGCCAGCTGCTCGTCCACCAGTTCGCTCACGCGCGACTCGAAATCGGCCTCGGGCAGGCGCAGGTGGGCCTCGCTTTCGCTGCCATCGCGCTCGATCACCGCGCCGGCCTTGCGCGCGATCTTGAGCATGGTGGTGTTTTCGCTCAGCGCGTGGATGAAGATCTGCGTCACGCCCTCGTTGCGGGCATGGATCACGGCGCGGTCGAACAGGCGGCCACCGTAGCCGCGCCCACGCGCCTTCTGCGCCACGCTGACGCCGAATTCGGCGCAGGTGTTGAACTGCGGGTCGACCGAGAAGGCCAGGTGGGCCATGGCCAGCAGTTCGAGCTTGCGGTTGTAGATGCCGAAGATGTCGTCGCGGTCGAAATTGAGGCCATCGGCATAGCGGCGGACCTGCGCATCGTTGGCGGGGTAGCCAAAACGCAGGTAGCGGTCGCGTTCGTCCAGCGCGAGCAGGTGCTGCGCGATGCGTTCGCGGTGGCTGGGGCCCAGGGAACGGATGGGCACGCTGCCCGACCGCGCACCGGTGGTCCCGGGCGAGGCCCGGAACAGGTCGCGACCCACATCGAGGGACGCCTTCAGGAGGGCAGACGGATCAAGCATGCGGCAAATGTACGGGTTTTCCCTAGTTTCTCAAGCCCTTCCCGTCCCGCGCCCCGACCAACGGTCACACCGGCACCGCCGTGGTCGCCTTCACGTGGTCGAGCACGAAACTGGTCTTGCAGTCCTGCACGCTGGGATGCTTGAGCAGGGTGTCCATGATGAAACGGCTGTAATGCGCCATGTCAGCCACCACCAGGCGCAGCAGGTAATCCATCTCGCCGGTGAGGGCGGCGCATTCCACCACCTCGGGCCAGGTCAGCACGCTGGCGCGGAACAGGTCCATGGGGTTGCGTTTGTGGCTTTCGGTGTGTTTTTCCAGCCGCACGTTGAGGTAGGCGATCAGGCCCAGGCCCACCCGTTCGGGCCGGACCAGGGCCACGTAGCGGTCGATCACGCCGCTGTCCTCCAGCCGTTTGACCCGGCGCAGCACCGCGCTGGGCGAGAGGTTGACGGCCTCGCCGATCTGGTCGTAGGTGGCGCGGCCGTCGGCCTGCAGGTTGCGCAAAATCAGGCGATCAAGCTTGTCGAGTGCGACGTTTTCCATGATGACGCAATTTTCCTGCAAATTTCCCCCATTCGGTGCTTTTGAATGCAGGAAAACTGAGGGCGCGCGATCCTACAGTTGCGCGTCGCACACTTTTTTGGAGACAGCCATGAGCGCCCTGCCCACCACCGCCACCTGGGACAACCCCATGGGCACCGACGGTTTCGAGTTCATCGAGTACGCCGCCCCCGACCCGGTCGCCATGGGCGAGCTGTTCGAGCGCATGGGCTTCACCGCCGTGGCCCGCCACCGCCACAAGAACGTGACGCTGTACCGCCAGGGCGGCATCAACTTCATCCTCAACGCCGAGCCCGACAGCTTTGCCCAACGCTTCGCGCGCCAGCACGGCCCCAGCATCTGCGCCATCGCCTTCCGCGTGCAGGACGCCAAGGCGGCCTACGAACGCGCCCTGTCGCTGGGCGCCTGGGGCTACGCCGGCCAGGCCGGCCCGGGCGAACTCAACATCCCGGCCATCAAGGGCATCGGCGACAGCCTGATCTACCTGGTGGACCGCTGGCGCGGCAAGAACGGGGCCAAGGACGGCGAGATCGGCAACATCGGCTTCTACGACGTCGACTTCTATCCCCTGCCCGGCGTGCCGGCGGCCGACGCGCTCAACCCCGTGGGCCATGGCCTGCAACTGATCGACCACCTGACCCACAACGTGCACCGTGGCCGCATGGCCGAGTGGGCCGGCTTCTACGAGCGCCTGTTCAACTTCCGCGAGGTGCGCTACTTCGACTTCGAAGGCCAGCAGACCGGCATCAAGAGCAAGGCCATGACCAGCCCCTGCGGCAAGATCCGCATCCCCATCAACGAGGAAGGCACCGAGAAGGCCGGCCAGGTGCAGGAGTACCTGGACCGCTACCACGGCGAGGGTATCCAGCACATCGCGCTGAGCTCGGGCAACCTCTACGACTCGGTGGACGCGCTGCAGATGGCCGGCGTCAAGCTGCTGGACACCAGCGAAACCTACTACGAACTGCTGGACAAGCGCATCCCCGGCCACGGCGAAGATGTGGCGGCGCTCAAGGCCCGCAACATCCTGGTCGATGGCGCGCCGGGCGAACTGCTGCTGCAGATCTTCAGCGAAAACCAGCTCGGCCCCATCTTCTTCGAGTTCATCCAGCGCAAGGGCAATGAGGGCTTTGGCGAGGGCAACTTCAAGGCGCTTTTTGAAACCATCGAGCTGGACCAAGTCCGCCGAGGTGTGCTTCAGGCTTGACGTTCAAAGCAGCTTGAGCGTCTCCGCCATCACCTGCGGGTGAAACGCCAGCGCCACGTGGGGGACACCCGCCACGTGGCGGTTGTCGGCACCGGCCAGGGTGGCGGTGCTGGCGGGGAACACGATGTTGTCGGCGTGGGAGTACCAGCAGATGAAGCGCTGGCCCAGCGCCGGTGATTCATCGGCGGCCAGTTGCCGCAGCCAGGGACCGTCCACCCGCATCTGCCGACCGTTGGTGAGTCGGCTCCAGCGGGCGAGCCAGGTGCCGCGGTGGGGCGTGCCCAAGGTGACGATGTGGTGCACACGCTGCGCCGCGTCGGGGCCAGCGGCGCGCAGCCAGGCGCGGATGGCCAGACCGCCCATGCTGTGGCCCACCAGCAGCGGTGGCAGGCCGGTGGCATCGGTGGCGCGCCGCACGGCGTCGTCGATCAGGGGCGCGTAGTCGTCGATGGAGCCAAACACCGGCTCCAGGTTGACCGTGGCGTAGGGCACCTGGCGTCGGCGCAGCTCGCGCAGCCAGGGCGTCCACAGCCCGCGGTTGCACACAAAACCATGGACCAGCACCACCCCGCGCTGTCCTGGCACGGCGGCGCCGGGCTCGGCCGTGTCGGGCCAGCGCCGCCAGGCAAAGGGCTGCAGCCAGCCAAACACCAGCGGCGCGATGTGGCTCTCCACCCACCAGGCCCGCAGCAAGGTGCCCAGGCCGGCGGTGGGCGCGGGGTCGCGCCGGTTGTGCCAGGCGGCCAGCGCGAATTCCAGCGCCAGCACCCAGGCATGGCCGGTCACGATCAGCGCCACCACCAGCACCGCCACGCCCGGACGGTCGCGCCACCACCACAAGCTGCCGGCCAGCAGCAGCCACAGCCCCACCACGGTCGCTTGTTGCAGCCGCGCCAGGGCCGAGGACCGCGGCGTCATGCGAGCGCCTCCGCGCGGCCGCCCAGGCGCTGGACCAGGCCCTGCGTGAGGCGGTTGACCAGGCCGTAGATGGAAAGCTGCGGGTTGGCGCCGATGCTGGTGGGAAACAGCGAGCCGTCGTGCACCGAGAGGTTGTCCAGTTGCCAGTGCTGGCCGTCCGGGCGCACCACGCCACGCGCCGCATCGGCCGCCATGGCGCACCCGCCCATGACGTGGGCGCTGACCACACGGGTGCTCAGTGCCTGCATGGGCAGGGCCTCGATGGCGGCGCGGGCCTCGGGCCAGCGCCGGTGGCGCTGGCCCATCTCGTGCACCGGCATCACCTCCTGTGCGCCGGCCGCGAACTGCAGCTCGGCCATTTGCAGCAGGGCGCGGCGGGCGCCTTCCATCAGGAAGTCATCGAGCGGGTAGTCGAGTGCCGGACTGCCATCGCCGCGCAGGCTCACCGTGCCGCCCGGCGACTGCGGCGCGAAGCCGTCGCGCAGCAGCGCCAGCAGCACGTGGGTGCGGGGCAGCTCGCGCAGCAGGTCGGCCTGGGCCTGGCCATAACCGGGCAGGGACGCGGCCATGATGACCGGATGGATCGGGGGCACCTCCAGCTTGTAGCCCAGCGGACCGTCGATGGCCTGGGTGTGCAGGAAGTGGTCGGAATACACCGTCTGCGGCGCGCCGCTCCAGCCCTGCACCAGCTCGGGCATCACGGCCGAACTCAGCACCACGGGATGCAGGAAGGTGCGCCGGCCGAGCAGGCCGTGTGGATCGGGTGCCTGTGAACGCAGCAAGAGGGCCGGCGAGTTGATGCCGCCACCGGCCACGATGTAGTGGCGTGCACGGATGCGCAGCGGACGCGGCGCCACCTGGTCGCCGTGCGCGTTGCCCCAGGCCAGGGCGTGCAAGCCCCGCACCTGGCCATCGCCCAGCTCGAAGCGTTCGGCACGGGTCTGCACCAGCAGGCGGGCGCCGCGCTGCAGCGCCACCGGCAAGGTGGTCACCAGCATGGACTGCTTGGCGTTGGTGGGGCAGCCCAGGCCACACGAGCCCAGGTTCCAGCAGCCCTTCACGTTGCGGCGGATCACGCCTGAAGAGATGCCCAGCCGGATGGCCGCGCGGCGCAGCAGGTCGTTGTTCTCATTCGGCGCCACATGCCAGTTGTCGATATGCAGGCGACGCTCGGCCTGTTCGAAGTAGGGCGCCATGGCCTCGGGCATCAGGTCGGCCAGGCCGTAGCGCTCGCGCCAGAAGGCCAGGGTCTCGTCGGGCGTGCGGAAGGAGCTGGTCCAGTTGACCGTGGTGGAGCCACCCACGCAGCGGCCCTGCAGGATGTTGATGCCCTTGTCGGTGGTCTTGCGCGCGGTGGCTTCCTGGTAGAGCGCCGGGTAGGCCTCGCTCTCACGCTGGTGGAAGTCGCGGCTGGTGCGCAGCGGACCGTCTTCGAGCACGATGACATCCAGCCCGGCACGCGCCAGCAGCTCGGCGCTGACGCCGCCACCGGCGCCGCTGCCCACGACCACCACGTCACAGCTCAGCGCCTCGGGCACGGGCGCGATGTCGGCGCCCAGCACCCGCCAGCCAGCGGCCATGCCTTCGCGAAACGGATCGGGTTGTCGGCTCATGTTCGGGGGCGGTATCGGGTGTTCAAAGGTCCATGGGGCCGGGATAGCCCAGCGCGAACCAGGTTTCGGGCGCGGCGAAATAGGCCGCGGCGCTGAGGTCGCGCAAAGCAAAGTAGGCCTGCTGGCGCAGGGCCAGGCGGCTGTGCCGCATGGCCTCCAGCGCCGCCTGCACCTCGGCCACGCTCGCCTGAGGCCAGTCGGTACGCAACCCGGCCAGGGTCCAGCGGCCCGGCGCGCTGACCAGCACGGCGAGCAGTTGCCCCAGCTCGGCCTGGGTGTGCGGCGGCAGCGCCGCGATGCTGTCGTCCAGCCGGCCCAGCCAGGCCAGCAGCGCCTGCGCCTGCGCGGCGGGCTCGGTCGGCAGGCTGCCGGCCAGCACCGCGCGCCCCACGGCCACGAACAGCCCGCGGGCCGGTGCCGCCAGACGCCCCGCCACCAGGACCGGCTGCTGCAGCGCCAGGCCGCCGCCGACCAGGGCCAGCCCCACCGCCGCGCCCAGGCCCAGCGTCAACAATCCTCTGCGTCGCATCGATTTCCCTCGTTCACCCGCCAATATGGCACAGCGCCACGGCCACCCGCTAGGCAGCCACGCCTAGATAGACTCGTGGTTTCCATGAAGCCCGCCGCCCCACCCGCCGAACAGATACGCGCCCACCTGGCGCGGGTGGCGCACCTGCGCGAGCAGGCGCGCAGCGGCGATGCGGCGCAGGCCGTGCGCGAGGTCAAGGTGCTGCAGGCGCGGCGCTTCGAGGCCACCTACGCCGATCTGATGTGCGACCCGCGTTGTGGCCCGGCCACGCGGTTTTTCCTCGACGAGCTGTATGGCGACCACGACTTCCGGCAACGCGACGCGCAGTTCGCGCGCATTGCCGGCGCCATCGAGCGCCTGTTCCCGGCGCCGGTGGCCGAACTGGCGGTCGACATGGCCGAACTGCACGCGCTGACCGAACAGTTGGACGCCACCTTGGCCGCACATTGGGCCCGGATGGCGCCGCGGCCAGCGGCGGAGCGCTATGTGCTGGCGTGGCGCCAGACCGGCGAACGGGCGCTGCGCGAGCAGCAGCTCCAGGTGGTGCAGCACATGGGACGGGAGCTGCAGGCGCTGACCCGCAAGGCCAGCCTGCGCCTGGGCTTGCGCATGATGCGCGGCGCCGCACAGGCGGCCGGCCTGGGCGCGCTGCAAGGCTTTCTGGAAAAGGGCTTCGATGCCTTTGGCCAGATGGGCCGGCACACCGAGGCCTTCCTCGGCGCCATCGCCGAACGCGAATCGGCCTGGATAGGCGATCTCTTCGATGCCCCCGATGCCACGGCCAGACTGGCACGGCAGATCGGTGGCTGAACGCCAATCGCCTGCGTGTCAGTGCGGCGCCCCGCGATCGCGTACAAACACGCCATGACCATTTCCCTGCCCACCGGCATCACCGTGTTCGAACGCGGCTGGCTGTCGGCCAACAACATCCTGTTCCAGGGCCCGCACGGCACCGCGCTGATCGACTCGGGCTACGCCGTCCACGCCGAACAAACCGTGGCCCTGGTGCGCGCGGCACTGGGTGCGCGGCCGCTGGACCACCTGCTCAACACCCACCTGCACAGCGACCACTGTGGCGGCAACGCCGCGCTGCAAGCCGCCTACCCGGCGCTGCAGACGCTGATACCGCCCGGCCTGGCCCACGCCGTGCGCGACTGGAACGAGGACCACCTGACCTATGGCCCCACCGGCCAGACCTGCCCGCGCTTCGCCATCAACGGCGTGCTGCTGCCCGACACCACGCTGACCCTGGGTGGCCTCACCTGGCAGGTGCACGCAGCGCCGGGCCACGACCCCCATTCGGTGGTCCTGTTCCAGCCCGATCACCGGCTGCTGGTGTCGGCCGACGCCTTGTGGGAAAACGGTTTTGGCGTGGTGTTTCCCGAGCTGGAGGGCGACGATGCCTTCCACGAGGTGGGGGCCACGCTGGACCTGATCGAAGGACTGGCCCCATCGACGGTGATCCCTGGCCACGGCCGCGTCTTCTCCGACGTGGCTGGCGCCCTGGCGCGCGCCCGGGCGCGGCTGGCGCAGTTCACCGACACCCCCGACAAGCACCGGCGCCACGCGGCCAAGGTGCTGCTCAAGTTCAAACTGCTGGAGCTGCAGCGGCTGCCGCTGGCGGATTTCTGCGCCTGGGCCCAGGGCACCAGCTACATGCAGAACCTGCACGGCCGCATGGGCGGCGGCGACTTTGACCGCTGGCTGCTGCCCCTGCTGGACGACCTGGTGCGCAGCGGCGCGGCGGCGCGCCAGGGCGATTGGATCGAGAACGCCTGAGAGCCTGTTCAATGTCTTTTTGGCGTCGCGCAAGTGCTTTTTCGGGATGGGCTGCCAGGCGCAAAACGCAGACGGGCCGGTGGCCCGTCGAGGCTTTGCAACGCCGCAGACCGCCCGAAAAAGCACTTGCCCTTCGGGTTGTGACGAAATCGGGCGACTTGCCCACCCATCCCCTTGCATGGGCATGAGTCCATGCAAGGGTCTGTGCCGTCAACTCATCCCGATTGCGTCACAACGCGATCTCTAAAAAGACATTGAACAGGCGCTGAGGGGCGGCGTGCGGGCTCACAGCCCGAGCATGAGCTTCAGGTTCTGCACCGCGGCGCCGCTGGCGCCCTTGCCCAGGTTGTCCAGGCGCGCGATCAGCACCGCGTGGCGGTGGGCCTCGTTGGCAAACACGCGCAGCTCCATCTTGTTGGTGTCCTGCAGCGCCAGCGCATCGAGCTTGCCCGACTCGGTGGCGGGCTCCACCGTCACCCATTCGCTGCCGGCGTAGTGCGCGGCCAGGGCATCGTGCAACTGCGCGGCCTTGGGGGCACCCGGCAGGGTGTCCAGGTGCAGCGGCAGCTGCACCAGCATGCCCTGCTTGAAGTTGCCCACCGCGGGAATGAAGATGGGTCGGCGCGTCAGGCCGGTGTTGGCCATGATCTCGGGCAGGTGCTTGTGGGTCAGCGTGAGCGCGTAGGCCTCGTAGGCCGGCGCCTCGCCCTTCTCATAGGCCTCGATCATGCTGCGGCCGCCGCCCGAGTAGCCACTCACCGAGGGCAGCGACAGCGGCATGTCGGGCGCGATCAGCCCGGCATCGATGAGCGGGCGGATCAGCGCGATGGCACCGGTGGCGTAGCAGCCGGGGTTGGCCACGCGGTCGGCGGCCACCACGGCGGCCGCCTGCGTGCGGGTCAGCTCGGGGAAACCATAGACCCAGCCCGGCGTCACGCGGTGGGCGGTCGAGGCATCGATGATCTTGGGCTTGTGGCCCGGCAAGGCATCGATCATGGCGACCGACTCGCGCGCGGCGTCATCGTGCAGGCACAACACCACCAGATCGGCCGCGGCCATCAGCTCGCGCTTGGCTTCGGGGTCCTTGCGTCGCTCGGGGGCGATGCTCAGCAGCTGCACCTGGGGCATCAGCGCCAGACGCTCGCGGATTTGCAGGCCGGTGGTGCCGGCTTCGCCGTCGATGAACACGGAAGGCATGAGGGGGCTCGCTTGGACGCCTTCAGGAGCGTCAGTTTTGTTTCAGGAATGAAGTTGATAATTATGCATTACGAGCCGACGAACGCCCCGTTTTGATGCATTGCAACATGATACAGTTCGCGGTTGCGATCGCCAAGGCCGGGTTTCCGGCCGCCTATCCATCAGCCGGGTCAGAAGCCCTCCTCCCACTCCTGAAAGAGACCTCATGAAGATTCACGAGTACCAAGGCAAGGAAATCTTGCGTCAATTTGGTGTGCCCGTGCCGCGCGGCATTCCGGCCTTCACGGTGCAAGAAGCCTTGGAAGCCGCACAAAAACTGGGCGGCCCCGTGTGGGTGGTCAAGGCCCAGATCCACGCCGGTGGCCGTGGCAAGGGCGGCGGCGTGAAGGTTGCCAAGTCGATCGACGACGTCAAGCGCCTGGCTGGCGAGATCCTGGGCATGCAGCTCAAGACCCACCAGACCGGCCCCGAAGGCCAGAAGGTGCGCCGCCTCTACATCGAAGACGGCGCCGACATCCAGAAGGAATACTACGTGTCGGTCGTGACCGACCGTGCCAGCCAGAAGGTGGCCTTCATCGCCTCCAGCGAAGGCGGCATGGACATCGAGGAAGTGGCGCACAGCACGCCCGAGAAGATCATCAAGGTCTTCGTCGACCCGCTGGTGGGCCTGACCGACGCGCAAGCCAAGGAAATCGCCGACGGCATCGGCATGCCGGCCGACTCCACCGCGCAGGCCATGGACGTGTTCCAGAAGCTCTACAAGTGCTACATGGACACCGACGCCTCGCTGGTCGAGATCAACCCGCTGAACCGCGACAGCAAGGGCAACGTCACCGCCCTGGACGCCAAGTTCAACTTCGACGCCAACGCCCTGTTCCGCCTGCCCAACATCGTGGCCCTGCGCGACCTGGACGAGGAAGACCCGGCTGAAATCGAGGCCTCCAAGTTCGACCTCGCCTACATCAGCCTGGACGGCAACATCGGCTGCCTGGTCAACGGTGCCGGCCTGGCCATGGCCACCATGGACACCATCAAGCTGTTCGGCGCCGAGCCGGCCAACTTCCTGGACGTGGGCGGCGGCGCCACTCCCGAGAAGGTCACCGAAGCCTTCAAGATCATGCTCAAGAACGACAAGGTCAAGGCGATCCTGGTCAACATCTTCGGCGGCATCATGAAGTGCGACACCATCGCCACCGGCGTGATCACCGCCTGCAAGGCCGTGAACCTGTCCGTGCCCCTGGTCGTGCGCATGAAGGGCACCAACGAAGAGCTGGGCAAGAAGATGCTGGCCGAAAGCGGCCTGCCCATCATCAGCGCCGACACGATGGCCGAAGCGGCCCAAAAAGTCGTTGCAGCCGTCAAGTAAGGAACACCGTCATGTCGATCTACATCAACAAAGACACCAAAGTCATCACGCAAGGCATCACCGGCAAGACCGGCCAGTTCCACACCGAGAAGTGCCAGGAATACGCGAACGGCAAGAACTGCTTCGTGGCCGGCGTGAACCCGAAGAAGGCCGGCGAGTCGATCTTCAACATCCCGATCTACTCCTCCGTCAAGGAAGCCGCCACCGAAACCGGCGCCACCGTGTCGGTGATCTACGTGCCGCCCGCCGGCGCTGCCGCCGCCATCTGGGAAGCCGTTGAAGCCGACCTGGACCTGGCCATCTGCATCACCGAAGGCATTCCGGTCAAGGACATGCTGATGGTGCGCAACAAGATGAAGGCCAAGGAAGCCGCCGGTGGCAAGAAGACCCTGCTGCTGGGCCCGAACTGCCCTGGCCTGATCACGCCCGACGAGATCAAGATCGGCATCATGCCCGGTCACATCCACCGCAAGGGCCGCATCGGCGTGGTCTCGCGCTCCGGCACGCTGACCTATGAAGCCGTGGCTCAGCTGACGGAAATCGGCCTGGGCCAGTCCAGCGCCGTCGGCATCGGTGGCGACCCGATCAACGGTCTCAAGCACATCGACGTGATGAAGGCCTTCAACGACGATCCGGACACCGACGCCGTGATAATGATCGGCGAGATCGGCGGCCCCGACGAAGCCGAAGCCGCCATGTGGTGCAAGGCCAACATGAAGAAACCCATCGTCGGCTTCATCGCTGGCGTGACCGCCCCCCCGGGCAAGCGCATGGGCCACGCCGGCGCGCTGATCTCGGGCGGTGCCGACACCGCCGACGCCAAGCTGGCAGTGATGGAAGAGTGTGGCTTCAAGGTCACGCGCAACCCGTCCGAGATGGCCAAGCTGCTCAAGGCCATGCTGTAAGGCCCCCCGTGGTCGCGCAGGGGCCGCCGTGGCCCCTGCGGTAAACCACAATGACCGAGCCGGGTTGTCTCAGCGACAATCCGGCTTTTGATTTTTCGCCACCGCCGTGTGGCCCACCAAGGCAGGGACTGACCGTGGAAGAATTTATGACAGCAGCGTTCTGGCTCGCCGTGGGCCAGATCATCATGATCGACATCCTGCTGGGGGGCGACAACGCGGTGGTGATCGCGCTGGCCTGCCGAAAACTGCCGCCGGAGCAGCGCAAGAAAGGCATCCTGTGGGGCACGGCGGGCGCCATCATCCTGCGCGTCATCCTGATCGTCTTCGCGCTGGCGCTCCTGACCATCCCCTACCTCAAGCTGGTGGGCGCGGCCTTGCTGCTGTGGATCGGCGTCAAGCTGCTGGTGCCCGACGACGAAGACGAACACGGCAACATCCAGTCCAGCGACAAGCTGTGGGCCGCCGTCAAGACCGTGATCGTGGCCGACCTGGTGATGAGCGTGGACAACGTGATCGCCATCGCAGGCGCGGCCGAAAGCGCCGGTGGCGACCACAAGATCCCGCTGGTGATCTTCGGTCTGCTGGTCAGCATCCCCATCATCGTCTGGGGCAGCCAGCTGGTGATCAAGCTGATGGAGCGTTTCCCCACCATCATCGTGCTCGGCGGCATGCTGCTGGGCTGGATCGCCGGCACCATGGCCGTGACCGACCCGGCGGTGCTGCCGCACATCGCGGGCTACACGGTGCCCGCCGCGCGCGAAGGCGCACTGCCCTCCGTGGTCAGCAGCCTGCAGTACGGTGCTGGCGTGGCCGGTGCGCTGCTGGTGCTGGCCGCCGGCATGTGGATGCGCAAGAAGAATCCCGCCGACACCGGTGCAGAGTGAGCGGCGGCCATTGACGTCGATGGCGCGACCCCCGTTGAGCCGGTCGCCCGCGACACGCCGCCACTGACGCGCCATGGTGTATGAGTTCTTCAGCCTCACCGACACCGGGCGGCTGCGCAGCAACAACGAAGACACCGTCGGCTGTGAGCCGGAGCTGGGCCTGGCCGTGCTGGCCGACGGCATGGGCGGCTACCAGGCCGGCGAAGTCGCCAGCGCCATGGCCACCGGCGCCGTGACCACGGCCCTGGGCGGTTGGCTGCTGGCACACCACCAGGCCAGCCCGCGTGAGATCGGCCTGGCCATGCGGCTCAGCGTCGACCGCGCCAACCAGGCCGTCTACCAGGCCTCCATCGACAACAGCCAGTTCACCGGCATGGGCACCACCCTGGTGATGGCGGTGTTTTCCGGCACACGGGCGCTGGTCGGCCACGTCGGGGATTCGCGCTGCTACCGCTGGCGCGAAGGGCGGCTCGACCTGCTCACCCGCGACCATTCCTTGCTGCAGGAGCAGGTGGACGCCGGCATGCTCAGCCCGCAACAGGCCGAAAACGCGCCCCACCGCAACCTGGTAACGCGGGCCCTGGGGGTGGAAGAAGAAGTCACGCTCGACGTCGGCGACCATGCGGTGTTGCCGGGCGATCTGTTCCTGCTGTGTTCCGACGGCCTGACCGACATGCTGCGCCACGAGGGCCTGATGGTGTGCTTGCGCCACCACACAATGCAGGACAGCCTGGCGCAACTGGGACGCAATCTGATTGATGCCGCCAATGAAGCGGGCGGCAAGGATAATATCTCGGTCATTCTGGTGCGCGCAGCGGGCGGCCACAAGCGCGGCCTGTTGTCCCGCTTGTGGGGACACTGAGCCGGCCGCCCCGCCTGCGGAACCCTTTGGAGCGCTTCATGCCGAAGATGGTCGTCTCGATAGACGGTGTCGTGATCAAGGAGGTCCAGCTCACCAAGGAGCGGACCACGCTGGGGCGTCGCCCCTACAACGATCTGGTGATCGACAACCTGGCCGTCAGCGGCGAGCACGCGGCCTTCGTGATCGAGGGTGAACAGACGCTGATCGAGGACCTCAACAGCACCAACGGCACCTACGTCAACGGCAAGGCGGTGCGCCGACATGCGCTGGCCAACGGGGACCAGATCGAGATCGGCAAGTACAAGATCCGCTTCGTGGGCGAAACCCAGGAAACGCCGGCGGCGGCCACCCTCCACACCAAACCAGCGGGCGATGGCGCCCACGAGGCTCCGGCCGCCACCATCGAGGTGCTCAGCGGCCCGGCCGCCGGGCGCGAGGTGCCGGTGACCAAGGTGGTGACCACCCTGGGCAAACCCGGCGTGGCGGTGGCCTCCATCACGCGCCGCAACCACGGCTACGCCCTGGCCCTGGTCGACGGCGAGGCGGTGCCCACGCTCAACGGCGAACCGGTGGGGCACGAACCGATCACGCTCAAGTCCGGCGACGTCATCGAACTGGCCGGCACCCGCATGCGCTTTCGCCTGCACTGAACCCACCCACCCCACCCAAGGCGCGCCACACGATGCACATCCGAGTTCTGGGCTGCTCTGGCGCGATCGGCAAGGACTGCCGGACCACCTCCTTCCTGGTCGACGACGACCTGCTGGTGGACGCCGGCACCGGCGTGGGCGACCTCACGCTGGACGAGCTTCGCCGCATCGACCATGTGCTGCTGACGCACTCGCACCTGGACCACATCGCCGCGCTGCCGCTGATGCTGGATGCGGTGGCGGGCGAGCGCTCGCAGGCCCTCACGGTGCACGCGCTGGCACCCACCATACAGGCGCTCAAGGCGCATGTGTTCAACCACCTGATCTGGCCCGATTTCAGCGTCATCCCCAGCCCCGAGGCGCCCTTCGTGCGTTTCCAGGCCATCGAGGTCGGCCAGCAGCTCAGCGTGGCCGGCAAGTCGGTGGAGGTGCTGCCCGCCGTGCACACCGTGCCGGCGGTGGGCTACGCCATCACCGGCGAACGCGGGCAGTGGGTGTTCAGCGGCGACACCGAGCGCAACCCCCTGTTCTGGCAGCGGGTCAATCAGCTGCCGGTGGCCATGCTGGTGATCGAGACCGCCTTCAGCCAACGCGAGGCGGTGCTGGCCAAACGCGCGCTGCACCTGGCGCCGCAGACACTGGCCGAGGAACTGGCGCAGATCCGCTACCGGCCCGAAGGCCGCTACCCGATCTACATCACCCACACCAAGCCCGCCGAGACCGAGGCCATTTTTGCCGAGGTCGAGGCGCTGGACCTCGCCCACCGCCACGACCTGCACTGGCTGACCGTCGGCCAGGTCTTCCAGCTGTAGACCCAGCCCATGGCAAGCACCGCCCCCACCCACACGCTGGAGGCGCTGTTCCTGCGCCATCTGCAGCAGGTCAGCAACCGCATCCACAACACCGACCGCGTCGAGCAGATCATGCTTGACGCCAGCGTCGACATCTGCCGGCTGTTCAACGCCGACCGGCTCACGCTGTACGCCGTCAGCCCCGACGGCCAGTCCATCGTCTCGCGCGTGAAGACCGGGCTGAACACCAGCCGCGACCTCAAGCTGCCCATCAACGGGCGCAGCATCGCCGGCTTTGTGGCCCAGTACCGGCAGCGCCTGAACATCGCCGACGTCAACGACACCCAGGAGCTGCTGGCGATCTCGCCAGAACTCAGTTTCCTGAGCGAGGTCGACCGCCGCACGGGGTACCGCAGCAAGCAGATGCTGGTGGTACCGATCGAGGACGAGGGCGAACTGCACGGCGTGCTGCAGCTGATCAACAACCGCGACGACCGGCCTTTTGGCGCCATGGAGGTCGAAGGGGCCGGCCAGCTCTGCGAGACGCTGGCCATCGCCTTGCGCAAGCGCCGCGACCCGCCGTCGCCACCCGCCCCGGTGACGGCCCCGCCAACGCCCACCCCTGCCCACCACGTGGCACCCCGCTACGACGGGCTGGTGCAGGCCGGCCTGCTGAGCCTGGACCAGCTGGCGCAGGCGGTGCACACCGCGCGCGCCCAAGGCCAGGGCGTGGAGCAGGTGCTGCAACAGAGCCACGGCATCGGCGCGGCGCAGATCGGCGCGGCCCTGTCGCACTTTTTTGGCGTGCCTCACGCCCCGTTCCAGGCCAACCGGCTGCGCATCGAGGCGCTGCACGCGCCGCTCAAGCGCGAATTCATCATCGAACAACGCTGGCTGCCGCTGGAAGACGGCCCCGACGGACTGGCCGTGATGTGCCTGGACCCGGAAGCCACCCGCAGCGCCCGCATGGTGCCGCAGATCTTTCCCCGGGCCGGCCGCATCCGGTACATGGTCACCACGCAGGCCGAGTTCCTCCAGACGCTGAACCAGCTCTACGGCGCCGACAGCGGCGGCTCCATCGACGACATGCTGGCCGACATGTTGCCCGCCGGCGAGTCCGAGGGCGACGAGGACGACAGCGCGGTATCGGCGGCGGCAGACAACGAACTGGTCAAGTTCGTCAACAAGATCATCGTCGACGCCCACCGCCAGGGCGCCTCCGACATCCACATCGAACCCTTGCCCGGCAAGGCCAAGACCGGCATCCGCTTTCGCATCGACGGCACGCTCACGCCCTACACCGAGGTGCCGGCGCAGTACCGGGCAGCCATGGTCACGCGGCTCAAGATCATGTGCGACCTCGACATCTCCGAGCGCCGCAAGCCACAGGACGGCAAGATCAAGTTCAAGCGCTTCGGCCCGCTGGACATCGAGCTTCGTGTCGCCACCCTGCCCTCGGCCGGTGGCGTCGAGGACGTGGTCATGCGCATCCTGGCCGCGGGCGACCCGATCCCGCTGGAACGGCTGGGCCTGACCCGGCACAACCAAGACCGCCTGATCCCCACCATCGAGCAGCCCTACGGCCTGTTCTACGTCTGCGGCCCCACCGGCTCGGGCAAGACGACCACGCTGCACTCCATCCTCAAGCACCTGAACACGCCCGAGACCAAGATCTGGACCGCCGAGGACCCGGTCGAGATCACCCAGAAGGGCCTGCGCCAGGTACAGGTCAACAAAAAGGCCGGCATCGATTTCGCGCTGGTGATGCGTGCCTTCCTGCGTGCCGACCCCGACATCATCATGGTCGGTGAGTCGCGCGACCTGGAAACCGTGTCCATGGGCATCGAGGCCTCGCTAACCGGGCACCTGGTGTTCTCCACGCTGCACACCAACTCGGCCCCCGAATCGGTGGTGCGCCTGCTCGACATGGGCATGGACCCGTTCAATTTCGCCGATGCCCTGCTGGGCATCCTGGCGCAGCGCCTGGCCAAGCGCCTGTGCGACTGCAAGCAGGTCCACGAACCCGACGACGACGAGCTGCGGGCCTTCGTGCAGGAATTTTCACTGGACCTGCGCCACACGCCCGAGTGGCGCGACGACGCGCCGGCGGCCGAGCAACGCCTGCTGGCACGCTGGCGGGCCGAATACGGGGGTGCCGATGGGCGGCTGCGCATGCACCACGCCGTGGGATGCGAACGCTGCAACGGCAGCGGCTACAAGGGCCGGGTCGGCCTGCACGAACTGCTGGTCGCCGACGACACCGTCAAGCGCCTGGTGCAGGAGCGCGCCCGTGTGGCCGATCTGCTGACCGCGGCCCTGGCCAGCGGCATGCACACCCTCAAGATGGACGGCATGGAAAAGGTCTTGATGGGCCTGACCGACCTGAAGCAGGTGCGGTCCGTCTGCATCAAGTGAACTGAGGCCCCCTTGCGTTCCGCACCCTTCGGGTTCGGCCGCTGCGCGGGTCGCTGCCCCCCAAGGGGGCCGGCCTTGCTTGGGGCGGCCCGGCGCGGCGGCCTTCGCCCCCCACGCGGTGCCCTTGGATCAAGGCCGCGCGGCCTGCAGCAGGTCGCGCGTCTTGATGGCCTCGCGGCGCGCGGCCTGGGCGAAGTCCTCGCCGGCCGACGCATACAGGATGGCGCGCGAGGAGTTGACGATGATGGGGCCGTCGGGCCGCCAGCCGGCGCGCACCGTGGCCAGCGCGTCACCGCCCTGCGCTCCCACCCCCGGGATCAGCAGCGGCACGGTGGGCGCGATGGCGCGCACACGCTCGATTTCGGCCGGGTAGGTGGCGCCCACCACCAGGCCAAGCTGGCCGTTGAGGTTCCACGGGCCCTGGGCCAGGCGTGCCACGTGTTCGTACAGCAGCGGCTGGCCGTCGATGCTGGCCAGGCGCTGGTTCTGCAGGTCGTCGCCCCCGGGGTTGGAGGTGCGGCACAGCAGGAAGGCGCCCTTGCCCGGGTACTGCAGGTAAGGCTGGACCGAGTCGAAACCCATGAAAGGCGAGAGCGTCACGGCGTCGGCACCGTAGCGCTCGAAGGCCTCGCGCGCGTACTGCTCGGCGGTGCTGCCGATGTCGCCGCGCTTGGCGTCCAGGATGATGGGCACCTGGGGCGCCTGCACCCGCATGTGGGCCATCAGGCGTTCGAGCTGCTCCTCGGCGCGGTGGGCGGCGAAGTAGGCGATCTGGGGCTTGAAGGCGACCACCAGGTCGGCGGTGGCGTCCACGATGGCGGCGCAAAAGTCGTAGATGCGCTGGGCGTCACCGCGCCAGGCATGGGGAAAACGGGCCGGCTCCGGGTCCAGGCCCACACACAGCATGGACTGGTTCTGCTGGCCGGCAACGCGCAGCATGTCGGTGAAGTTCATGCCAATATTGTAGGGAGGGGCCTCGGCGCCGTGGTGGGCCGCCGGTTTTGATATGGTCGAAGCCCCACCGCCCCGATTCCGACGATGCGCCCTACCGGCCGTCGGCACCACGGCCGAAAGGAACCGACCATGTCCCCACAC
The DNA here is from genome assembly GCF_038440225.1 of Hydrogenophaga sp. OTU3427. NCBI lineage: Bacteria > Pseudomonadati > Pseudomonadota > Betaproteobacteria > Burkholderiales > Comamonadaceae > Hydrogenophaga > Hydrogenophaga sp. OTU3427. The sequence goes on from NZ_JASATI010000007.1 coordinate 134,132, forward strand.
CTCACGCCCCGCCTGGCCCTGGTGGCCACCTGCGTGGCCGGCCTGCTGCTCAGTGGCTGCGCCACCCTCAACGAGCAGGAATGCCGCAGCGCCGACTGGCGCGCCATCGGCCAGGCGGACGGCCGGCAAGGCCGCGCCATGGACCGGCTCGACGAACACCGCAAGGCCTGCGCCGAACACGGCGTCACGCCCAACGCCGACCGCTACTGGCTGGGCCGCTCCGAAGGGCTGCAGAGCTACTGCCAGCTCGACAACGCCCTGCGGGTGGGCCGCGCCGGCCAGGCCTACCTCGGCGTCTGCCCGCCCCAGATCGACCCGGCCTTCCGCCGCTTCCATGCCGCCACCTACGAGGTCTGGCGCCTGCGCTCGGCCGTCGACGGCGTGGACAACGAGATCGATCAGCACGAACGCAGCCTGCGCCAGAGTGGCCTGAGCGACCGCGAACGCAGCCGCATCCGCCAGGCCATCCGCGAGCTGGACCGCCGCCGCGACCGGCTGCGCGACGACCTGAACGACCAGGAGCGCCGGGTCGACCGGCTGATGCAGGACTGGCGTCAGGGGGTCTTGATCCGATGAACCAGACCCCAGCTCCCGGCTCGCTGGCCGCGTTGCAGGCGCAGCACGGCGCACGCTACCGCTGGCTGCTCTTGCTGGCGGTGATGGTGGGCACGGTGGCCTCGGTGATGTCGTCCACCATCGTCAACGTCGCCATCCCCGACCTCAGCCGCCATTTCGTGCTCGGCCAGGACCGCGCGCAGTGGGTGACCTCCGGCTTCATGGCGGCGTCGACCACCTCCATGCTCACCACGCCCTGGCTGCTGTCGCGCTTTGGCTACCGGGGGGTCTACAACGGCTGCATGTGGCTGCTGCTGGGCGGCGGCGTGCTCGGCGGGCTGGCCAACGACTACCCGCTGGTGCTGCTGGCGCGCGTGCTCGAAGGCCTGGCCGCCGGTGTGGTGCAGCCCATCCCGGCCATCATCATCCTGCGCGCCTTCCAGCCGCACGAGCAGGGCCGCGCCAGCGGCTTGTTCGGCACCGGGGTGGTGCTGGCGCCGGCCCTGGGGCCCAGCCTGGGCGGCGTGCTGGTGGACCTGTTCGGCTGGCGTTCCATCTTTTTCATGGTCGTGCCCTTCTGCCTGGCCTCGCTGTGGCTGGCGCGGCGCTACGTGCCCACGGGCGCGCCGGGCGGTGTGGCGGCCGGCCAGGACAGCAGCGCCATCGACTGGCTGGGCCTGGCCATGGCCACGGTGGGCACGGTCTGCCTGCTCAATGGTCTGGTCGAGCTGCAAGGCCCGCATCCGGCCTGGGCGGCCACGCTGCTGGGCGCGGCCGGCGTGCTGCTCCTGGCCTTTCTGGCCTGGCAGCGGCGGCTGCAGCGGCGCGGCGGGGGCGGCGGCGCCGGTACCCAGCCGCTGATGGACCTGCGCCTGTTCCGCCACCAGCAGTTCGCCATGGGCTGCCTGGTGTCGGGCATCTACGGCGCGGCGCTGTTCGGCTCCACCTACCTGCTGCCGGTCTACATGCAGATTGCGCTGGGGCTGTCGCCCTCCTTCGTGGGCAGCATCCTGCTGCCGGCCGGCATCGCCCTGGCCGTGACCATCCCCACGGTGGGTCACCTGGCCGACCACCAGCCGGCCCACCGCCTGGTGAGCGCCGGGCTGCTCATGCTGGCGGCCTCCTTCGCGTTGATGATCACCCTGGGTCTGCAAGCGCCGGTGCACTGGCTGATCGTGTTTTCGGTGCTGGGCCGCGTCGGGCTGGGCTTCATCCTGCCCTCGCTCAACCTGGGCGCCATGCGTGGCCTGCCCCACGCCACCATCTCGCAAGGCTCCAGCACCATCAGCTTCGTGCGCATGCTGGGCGGCGCGGCCGGCGTCAGCCTGTGCGGGGTGGCACTGCAATGGCGGCTGTCGGCCCACGGCGTGGCGCTGCACGACGCCCAGCACGGCGCCGCGCGGCTGGACGCCTTCAACGATGTATTCTTGATGCTGGCCGCGGCCTGCGCGCTGGCCATGCTGGCGGCCTGGCGGCTGCGACCCAAGGCTTCAGGGAATTGACCATGTGCCAACTGCTCGGACTCAACTGCGCGACACCCACCGACGCCACCTTCAGCTTCACCGGCTTCTGCCAGCGCGGCGGCAACACCGGCGAACACGCCGACGGCTGGGGCATCGCCTTCTTCGAAGGCCGGGGCCTGCGGCACTTCGTCGACCACGAAAGCGCGGCCAACTCGCGCATGGCCAGCTTCCTGCAGACCTACCCGCTCAAGAGCAAGAACATCATTGCCCACGTGCGCAAGGCCACCATCGGCGAGGTCGTCCTGGAAAACGCCCACCCCTTCGTGCGCGAACTGTGGGGCCGGCACTGGGTGTTCGCCCACAACGGCGACCTCAAGGACTACTTCCCGCGCCTGCACACCCATTACCTGCCGGTGGGCAGCACCGACAGCGAGCGCGCCTTCTGCTGGCTGATGCAGGAGCTGGCCAAGTCGCATGCCGGCACCCCCAGCGTGGCCGAGCTGACACTGACCCTGCGCGAGCTCGTGCCTCAGGTGGCACGCTTCGGCAACTTCAACTTCCTGCTCTCCAATGGCGAGGCCCTGTGGGCGCATTGCTCCACCAACCTGCACTACCTGGTGCGCCAGCACCCCTTCGCCCAGGCCACCCTGGCCGACCACGACTGGACGGTGAACTTCGCCGAGGTCAACCAGCCCGGCGACCGCGCGGCCGTCATCGTGACCACACCCTTGACCACCAACGAGCAGTGGACGGCGTTCCAGCCCGGCGAGCTCAAGGTGTTTGTCGACGGGTTGCCGCAGGGCTGAAGACCCCCCGTCGCTTGCCCACTGCCCCGGGATCGCCCTTGGGCGAGACCGCCTGTGGCCACATCCCCCTCTCAAGGGGGCAACACCGGCAGAGCCGGATCTGCGGTGTTCCCGGGTCAGACTCACTCCACCGGCTTGTCGCTGAAGCGCATCGAGAAATCGATCGCCTTCACGTCCTTGGTCAGGGTGCCGACCGAGATGCGGTCCACGCCGGTCTCGGCCAGGGCGCGCACGCTCTCCAGGCTGACGCCGCCCGAGGCCTCCAGGCTGGCGCGGCCGGCGGTGATGCGCACCGCCTCGCGGATGCGTTCCAGCGGCATGTTGTCCAGCAGCAGCATGTTGACGCCGATGTCCAGCGCCGCCTGCAGCTGGGCCAGGGTCTCGACCTCGACCTGGATGAAGCTGGCGCGGTCGGCCACGCGGCGCGCGGCCTCCACGGCCTGGCGCAGGCCACCGGCGGCGGCGATGTGGTTTTCCTTGATCAGCACGGCGTCGAACAGGCCCATGCGGTGGTTCTTGCCGCCGCCGCAGCGCACCGCGTACTTCTGGGCCACGCGCAGGCCCGGCAGCGTCTTGCGCAGGTCGACGATGGCGGCGTTGGTGCCCTGCACCTGAGCCACGAACTGCGCGGTCTTGGTGGCCACGGCACTCAGGGTCTGCAGGAAGTTCAGGCAGGTGCGCTCGGCGGTCAGCAGCTCGCGCGCGCTGCCGCTGATCTGGACGATCTTCTGGTTGGGCTCGCAGCGGCCGCCTTCGGGCACGAACCACTGGGCCCGGGCCGAGGGCGCGACGCGGCGCAGCACCTCGGCGACCCAGGGCTGGCCACAGATCACGGCCGCCTCGCGGCAGATGATGGTGGCGACGGCCTGGGTAGCGGGGTCGATGAGGCCAGCGGTCAGGTCGCCGGAGCCCACGTCCTCGGCGAGGGCGCGGTCCACGTTCTCGGCGACGGCGGAAGCGAGGTCGGTGTCGGTGGTAGAAGTCATGACAAAACTCAGCTAAAGGAAAAAGAAATCAGCGCTCGAGCACCCACTGGATGACGAACTTGGCGGCAAACCCCACCATGCCGAAGGCCAGACCCAGAAAGAGCACGAAGGTGCCGAACTTGCCGGCCTTGGACTCCCACGCCAGCTGCGCAATGATGAACAGCATGTAGAGCATGAAGGCGCCCACCCCGAAGGTGAGGCCGAAGCTGGCGATCTGCGCCTCGGTGTAGCCGAACATCAGCGTGCACCTTCGCGGGCGGCGGCGTCGCGCGAGGGCAGCCCCGACACGTCCACCAGGTCGCGGTAGGCGTGCCAGCTGGCGTGGCCCAGCATGGGCATGACCGCGATGAGGCCCAGCAGCAGCGAGGCCAGGCCCAGCAGGGTGAAGCCCATGATGAGGCCCGCCCACAAGGCCATGGGCAGTGGGTTGACGAGCACACATTGCCAACTGGTCAGCACCGCCTGGCGCAGGCCCACGCGCCGGTCCAGCAGCAAGGGCATGGCCACCACGCTGGAGGCGAAGATGGGCGCCGCCATGAGGCCGCCCAGGGCCAGCCAGGCTTCGAACAGCCAGCCGCCATCGTCCAGCACAACGTGGCGGACGAAGTCCAGCGGCGTGTGGATGGGCACCGGCGCCAGCAAGGTGATCAGGGCGGCCGAGGTCAGCACCCAGCCGGTGGCGGCGAGGGCCAACAGGGAGCCGAACTGCACCAGGCACCAGTAGTCGTTGCCCAGCTTGTCCTGGTGGCTGCGCTGCCAGCTCAGCCAGGTGCGCACCACCACCGGCCAGCCGGTGGGTTCACCTCGTTCGATGGCCCGGCTCAGCGCGTACAGGCTGGTGGCCAGCACGGGGGCCACGACCATGAAGCCCGACAGGGCGCCGGCCATGAGCCAGAACCGGTCGCGCGCCACCAGCATGATGAGTGCGCCGAACAGGCTCAGGGCCAGCCCGTGGGCAAAGCTGATGACACCGGCGCGTGCCATGTCGCGCCAGCCGAGGGCCAGCCAGCGCAAGGGGTGCAGCACGTCGAGGCGCCGCACGGGTGGCAGGGAATGGGAGGCGGGCGTGGCGTGGCTCATGGCGGCGGGGATGGACATCGGGAGTGTAGTCAATCCCCCTTGCCGCCCGCGAACGTGGCCCTTGTGGCGTTCACACCTTCTCAGCCCACCGGCGGCGCTTCGTTGTCCGGGATGTCCATCATGCGCAGGCTCACGCCTCCCGACTGGCGCAGGTTCTTGTCGCCAATGACGGGGCGCGAGGCAAACGAGGCATAGCGCATGCGCAGCCCCTGGATCTCGGTTCCCAGCGCTGGCGCGTCGTCGATGCGGGCCTCGTAGCGCTTGAGCACGCCCCAGGCCGATTCGATGACCTTGGCGTTCTGCGTCCGCAGTGCGTCGTCACGCAGCTCCAGCACGGCCGCGCGCGGGTTGCCGGCCAGGCTCTGACGCATGGCCTTCTCGATCATGTGCAGGACCGTGGTGAGGGTTTCCGACAGGCGTTCCGCGTAGGGCGGGTGCGCTGTCGCCGCCTTGGCCAGCAGCTCGGTCAGCGCCTTGGAGGTGCAGAAACGCAGGCCGATGCGCTGCACGTTCTCGTCCACCTCGTCGATCTGTATCGCCTGCTGCGCCAGCAGCGACAGCAGGGTCAACAGATTGCAGGCGGCCTCGAAGTCGAAGCTGTCGTCGCCCACCGTGGCCATCATGACGCGCACCAGCTCCAGCACCCGCGCGGTCTGGTGGTCCAGCAGCTGCATCAGCACCTCGACCACCTGCACCAGGCGCCGCAGGCGCACCGACTTGTCGAAGCGGTCGGCCATGTTGCGCAGGTCGTCCAGGCAACGCTGCAGGCCTTTGCGGTCCTGGCTGGCCAGGCGCATGTAGGCCAGCAGCACCAGCGACTGCGCGTCGAACATCTTGGAGTCCAGGCCCAGGCGCACGGCGCGCGAGAGCATGTCCTCGGCCATCTTGGCGTCGCCACAGTAATGGGCGAGCATGCCCAGGCGCTGCAGGCGACCGATGGACGCCGGCGTCATGTCGGTGGCCATCTTGTAGGACACCAGCGCGCTGTCGAAGTTGCCCAGTTCGATCTGCGCGCGCCCCATCACGTCGTAGGCGTCGGCGTAACCGGGATCGGCGCTGATCAAGCCCTCCAGCGTGGTGGCGGCGGTCTGCACCTGGCCCGATTCGAGCTGCACCCGGGCCACGCCCAGGCGCGCCCAGGGCACGGCCTTGGATTCGATGACGGCTTCGTACAGGCGCCGCGCGCCGTCGAACTGCTCCAGCCGCAACAGCAACTCGGCCCCCACCCGCGCGGCGTACAGCCAATAGTCGCCCTTGGCGTCGAAGCGCTCCATGCACAGCCGTGCGGCGTCGGCGAAAGCTTGCTTTTCGATGGCCGAGAAAATCGCCTGCAGCGAGGCCTTGCGCCGACGCGACAGCCGCAGCCGGTCGTCCAGCTGGGCGGCGGTGTAGGGCTTGAGCAGGTAGGAGTCGAGCGCCGATTCGGCTGCCTCGGCCACCTTGGAGTAGGACGCCTCGCCGGTGACCATCACGAAGATGGTGGCGAAGGGCAGCAGGCCGCTGCGGCGCAGGTCGTCGAGCAGGTCCTGCCCGGTCGCGTTGTCGTTGGGAAAGTGCTGCTCGCAGACCACCACGTCGAAGGTGCGAAATTCGAGGTGCCGCCGAGCGTCGGCGATGCGCGAGGCCTGCGACACCTGGCGTATGCCCAGCTCGCGCAGCTGCGACACCATGATGGAGCGCGACACCGGGTTGCCATCCACCACCAGGGCCGTGCCATCTCGGAAGTCGTGCGACAGCTTGCTCATGGGAACCGGCGCGTCTGGTTGTTGTGTCGAGCGCACTGTACCCCGCGCCGGCCCGTGAAGGCAATCGAGAGGCCCCGGCTCACGGGCGCGGCAGCAAGGCGGCCAGCCCGCCCTCGGGCTCGAAACGGCCGTTGCGGTGGACCAGCCGCGTGGGCCCCGACCAGGCCGGCTGACGCACGCTGTGGCGCGTGTCGCCGGGGTAGCAGATCACGCGAGACCCCTCATCGTCAAAGGGTTCGGGCTGCACCAGCGTCGGGCCACGGTCACGGGCCAGCCGCAGGGCGGCGTCGACGTCGCCGTGTTGCCCCAACTCCATGAGGCACATGATCTGTGGCGGCGCCAGGTCGATGGCGCCATCCCAGAAACGCAGCAAGGCCTCGCGCGGCGTCAGCCAGACGGCTTCGGTGGCCTCGTGGTCGTCGTGCCGGGCCTGCTGGCCGGCCGGCGCGCGGGCGACGAAGAAACGGGTGTCGAAGCGCCGGCGCGAGACCGAGGCCAGGCGCGGCGTGATCCAGCGCGACCAGGGTACGAGGCTGGTGGTGGGCGCACGCAGGCCCAGGGCCCAGAGGCAGGCGGCCAGCGGCTGGCCTGCCGCGAGCTGCTGGCGCAGGCCGGCCACCACGCCGTCAGCGAGCACCACCCCGGGCAACAGGCCACATTCCTCCAGGGTTTCGCGCAGCGCCGCAAGGTACAGACCCACCGCGGTGTCGACGGCCAGGCCGGGTTCGGCCAGTTCGGCCTGCAGCAGCGAAGCCTCGCGGTCCAGCCACTCGGCCCGGGCGCCGAGGTCCAGCGGGTCCAGCTTGCCGCCCGGAAACACGTAGACGCCCCCCAGATCGGCCGAGTCGCCATGGCGCCGCATCATCAGCACCTCCAGCCCCTCCGGGGCATCGCGCAGGAGCATGACGGTGGCGGAAAGCAGGGGCGCGCCGTCCAGGGCGGTGAGGTGGATGTCGAGGGCCATGCCCCGATTGTCGGCCCAGTGCGGACCGGGCGGTTTCAGACGCCGAAGGCTTTGCGGCGCGCGGCGCTGCGGTCGAAGCGGCGGCTGATGTGACCACACACCAGGTCGCACAGCGCATAGACCGTGTCGTCGGCGATGCGGTAGTAGACGCTGGTGCCCCGTGCCTCGCGGGCCACCAGGCCCTGCTGCATCAGCACCGCCAGGTGGCGCGAGATGTTGGCGGCGGAAAAACCACAGCGCTGCGCCAGCTCGCCCACGTTGTGTTCGCCCTCGCGCAGCCAGTTGAGCAGGTGCAGTCGCGTGGGCTCGGACAGTGCCTGGAAATAGGTCGCCACCTCCGCAATCGCTTCGGGCGGCAGGTGCGCCTTGGGGGACGCGGCATCGCTGGGCTGAACATTGAACATCGGGGAAACCTCGTGGCAGGCCTTGCAGCAGGCCCGGCATTCATTGTATCATTGCGCAATTAAGCAATCAATTATGTATCGATGCTAAATCGAACACAGCCCACGGAGCACCCCATGCGCACTCCTCCCCTGACGGTTCCCACCGCCCTGCTGGCCCTGGCCTGGCTGTTGACGCCACCGCAGGCCCTGGCGGCCACGCCGGTGCCGCTGGCGACCGCGCCGGTCCAGGTGCAAGGTGGAAGCGGTGAGGCCGTCTCGCTCGACGCGGTGGTCGAGGCGGTGCGCCAGACCACGCTGTCGGCCCAGGTGCCGGGCGCCATCGTGGCGCTGCGGGTCCAGGCCGGCGATACCGTCAAGGCCGGGCAGGAACTGCTGCGCATCGACGCCCGCGCGGCCCAGCAAAACGTGGCCGGCAGCGCCGCCCAGGTGGACGCGGCACAAGCGGCGCTGAACGTGGCCGGCACCGAGTACGAGCGCCAGAAGCAGCTGTTCGAGAAGCAGTACATCAGCCAGGGCGCGCTGGACCGCGCACAGGCGCAGTACCGCGCGGCCCAGGCCCAGGTCAACGCGCTGCAGGCGCAGACCCGCGCGGCGCAGACCCAGTCCGGCTTTTTTGTGCTGAACGCCCCCTACGCCGGTGTGGTGAGCGAGGTGCCGGTGACGCTGGGCGACATGGCCATGCCGGGCCGTCCGCTGATCACGCTGCACGACCCCTCGGCCCTGCGCGTGACGGCGGCCGTGCCCCAGACGCTGCTGGCCGGCCTGCGCGTCGGCAGCAACGGCGCCCTCCAGGGCCTGCGCTACGAGCTGCCCGGCCTGGCCGACCTCAAAGGCCCACAAGCCGCCCAGCAGGTGCAGCTGCTGCCCACGGTGGACGCCGCCACCCACACCGCACAGCTGCGCGTGGCCTTGCCGGCCCAGCTCAAGGGCGCGGCGCCCGGCATGTTTGCACGTGTGTGGCTGCCCGCCGCCGGCCCCGCGAACACTGCGGCGCCACGCCTGTTCGTGCCCGCCAGCGCGGTGCTGCGCCGCAGCGAGATGACGGGCGTCTACGTGGTGGACGCCCAGGGCAGGGCGCGCCTGCGCCAGGTGCGCCTGGGCCAGACCACGGGCGACCGCGTCGAGGTGCTCAGCGGCGTGAGCCAGGGCGAGGCCGTGGCCACCGATCCGCAGGCCGCCGCGCGCGCACGCTGAACAGGAGCACCCATGACGACATCACCTCCCCCCCTGGGCGTCTCGGGCCGCATCGCGGCACTGTTCCAGAGCGCCCAGATCACCCCCCTGCTGGCCCTGGTGGCGCTGCTGCTGGGCTTCTTCGCCGTGCTGGTCACGCCGCGCGAGGAAGAACCGCAGATCAACGTGACCATGGCCAACGTCATCGTGCCCTTCCCTGGCGCGGCGGTGCGCGATGTCGAGCAGATGGTCGCCATCCCCGGCGAGCAGGTGCTGTCGCAGATCGCCGGCGTCGAACACATCATGTCGGTGTCGCACCCCGGCATGGCGGTGCTGACGGTGCAGTTCAAGGTCGGCGTGCCCCGCACCGAGGCCCTGGTGCGCCTGCACGACACCATACGCGCCAACGCCGACTGGCTGCCGCGTGGCCTGGGCGTGCTCGACCCCATCATCAAGCCCAAGGGCATCGACGACGTGCCCATCGTCACGCTCACCCTCTACAGCAAGGACCCGGACGGCAGCAGCTTCGACCTGGAGCGCGTGGCGCACAGCATCGAGGCCGATCTCAAGCGTGTGTCCGGCACGCGCGAGATCCGCAGCATCGGCGGCCCCGGCCGCGCGGTGCAGGTGTTGATCGATCCCGCCCGCATGGCAGGCAGCGGTGTCACCGTTCAGGACCTGCGCCAGACCCTGCAGTCCGCCAACCTGGGTCTGCCGGTGGGCGAGCTGCTGGGGGGCAACCGCAGCGTCGCCATCGAGGCCGGCCCGTACCTGTCTCGCGCCAGCGAGGTGGCCGAACTGGTGGTGGCCGTGCGCGACGGCAAACCGGTGTTCCTCAGGGACGTGGCCGAGGTGCGGGACGGCGCGCTGCCCGCCACCTCGCTGGTCTGGCACGGCCTCTCGGCCCAGGCCGGCGGTGGCGAACACGCCGCCGTCACCCTGGCCATCACCAAGAAGCCGGGTGAAAACGCCATCGACGTCGCCAACGCGGTGATGCGGCGCGTGGACGAACTGCGCAACACCGTCATCCCCGAGACGGTGCAGGTGGCCGAGACACGCAACTACGGCGCCACCGCCAACGACAAGGCACAGAAGCTGATCCAGAAGCTGCTGTTCGCCACCGCCTCGGTGGTCGCCCTGGTCTTCATCGCCCTGGGCAAACGCGAGGCCGCCATCGTCGGCACCGCCGTCATCCTCACGCTCACCGTCACCCTGTTCGCCTCCTGGGCCTGGGGCTTCACGCTCAACCGCGTCTCGCTGTTCGCGCTGATCTTCTCCATCGGCATCCTGGTGGACGACGCCATCGTGGTGGTGGAGAACATCCACCGCCACCAGCAGCTGTTTCCGGGCAAGACCCTGGCCGAGATCATCCCCGGCGCGGTGGACGAGGTGGGCGGTCCCACCATCCTGGCCACGCTGACCGTGATCGCGGCCCTGTTGCCCATGGCCTTTGTGAGCGGCCTGATGGGCCCCTACATGAGCCCCATCCCCATCAACGCCAGCATGGGCATGCTGCTGTCGCTGGTCATCGCCTTTGTCGTCACGCCCTGGCTGTCGCGGCTGTGGATGAAGGCCCTGCCGAGCAGCGACGGCACACAGGCCGCGCCGGTCCACAGCGGCATCAGCGCCAAGCTGGCACCGCTGTTCGAGCGTGTCTTCAAACCCCTGCTCGACGACCAGCGCGGTGGCCGCAACCGGAAGTTCCTGGGCCTGGGCATCGCCGGCCTGATCGCCCTGTCCCTGGTGCTGCCGGCCACCGGCCTGGTGCTGCTCAAGATGCTGCCCTTCGACAACAAGTCGGAGTTCCAGGTGGTGGTGGACATGCCGGCAGGCACCCCGGTGGAACAGACCGCCGCCGTCCTGCGCGAGCTCGGTGCCCACCTGGCCACCGTGCCCGAGGTGACCGACTACCAGGCCTACGCCGGCACCGCCGCACCGATCAACTTCAACGGCCTGGTGCGCCAGTACGACCTGCGCTCGGGCGGCGCCGTGGGCGACATCCAGGTCAACCTGGTCGACAAACACCAGCGCCAGGCCCAGAGCCACGCCATCGCCACCCGCGTGCGGCCCGAGCTGCAGAAGATCGGCGCGCGTTTTGGCGCCAACGTGAAAGTGGTGGAGGTGCCGCCTGGCCCGCCAGTGCTCTCGCCCATCGTGGCCGAGATCTATGGCCCCGAGGCCGAGGGTCGCCGCGCTGTGGCCCGGGCCGTGCGCGCCGTGTTCGAGAAAACCGCCAACGTGGTGGACGTGGACGACAGCAGCATCGCCGCGGCGCCGCGCAAGCTGCTGGTGGTGGACCGCCGCAAGGCCGGTCTGCTGGGCGTGCCCCAGGCCGCCATCGTCAGCACCCTGCGCGCCGGGCTCGCCGGCGAGGCCGGCACCTACCTGCACGATGGCAGCAAGTACCCCGCGCCGGCCTACATCCAGCTGCCGCCCGAACGCCACGGCGACCTCGACGCCCTGCTGCAGCTCGGCGTGCGCAGCAGCGCGGGCAAGCTGGTCCCGATCCGCGAGCTGGTGAGCGTCAGCGACAGCGAGCGCGAGCGCGAGCAGCCGATCTACCACAAGGACTTGCTGCCGGTGAACTTCGTCGTTGCCGACATGGCCGGCCAGATCGACAGCCCGCTCTATGGCATGTTCCAGATGCGCAGCGAGATCGCCGGCCTGAAAACGCCCGATGGCGGCACGCTGCAGGAGTTCTTCATCCGCCAGCCCACCGACCCCTGGCGCGGCTACGCCATCAAATGGGACGGCGAGTGGCAGGTGACCTATGAGACCTTCCGCGACATGGGCGCCGCCTACGCCGTCGGCCTGGTGCTGATCTACCTGCTGGTGGTGGCGCAGTTCGGCAGCTACCTCACGCCGCTGATCATCATGGCGCCCATCCCGCTGACCCTCATTGGCGTCATGCCCGGCCACGCGCTGCTGCAGTCGCAGTACACCGCCACCAGCATGATCGGCATGATCGCGCTCGCCGGCATCATCGTGCGCAACTCCATCCTGCTGGTCGACTTCATCCACCTGCAGCTGCGCGAGGGCGTGCCCTTCAAGACCGCCATCGTGCAGTCCGCCATCACCCGCGCCCAGCCCATCATGCTGACGGGCCTGGCCGCCATGGCGGGCGCGTTTTTCATCCTCGACGACCCGATCTTCAATGGCCTGGCCATCTCGCTGATCTTCGGCATCTTCGTCTCCACCGTGCTCACCCTGGTGGTGATCCCCACGCTGTACTACGCGGCCTACCGCCAACAACACGCGGCCCTGGCCCAGGCCTGATCCGTTTTTTCCAACCTGCCTTTTTTAGGAGCACTCTCATGACCACCTGGCAAACCGTTCGTGTCATCGCCGGCACCTTCATCCTCCTCTCACTGGCCCTGGGCATCCCCGGCAGCCCGCTGTTCGTGAGCCAGTGGTTCCTGGCCTTCACCGCCTTTGTCGGCATCAACCTGCTGCAGAGTGGCCTGACGAAATGGTGCCTGATGGAATCCATCCTGGCCAAACTCGGCCTGAAACGCGCGGATTGAGTCCCCCTGCGCCGACTTCGGCGCCACCTGAACTGGAGCCGCTCATGCACATCAAAACACTGGGTGCAGCACTGCTGCTGACCTGGGGCGGGCTGGCCACGGCCGGCACGCTGGCGCAGGCCTGGCAGGCTGCGCGCCAACACGACCCCGACGTGGCCGTGGCCCAGGCCGCGCGCCAGACCGGCCAGGCCCGTCGCCAGCTGGCCCAGACCTTGTGGCGCCCCACGGTGGGCGCCACCGCCAGTGCCGGCCTCATGGGGGCAGACAGCCGCATGGACGGGGCCAGCTTCGGCGCGCCTGGCCTGGGCCAGGTCGAGGGCGCGTCCTTCCGCAGTGCTGTGGACGCCGGCCTGGGCTACCGCTGGAGCGTGGGCGCACGCCTGCCGATCTACAGCCCCGAGCGCCAGGCGCAAGGCCGCCAGCTCGAACTCGCGGGCGAAGCCGGCGATCTGGTGTGGCTGGCCACCGAACAGCAGCTGATGCTCAAGACCGCAGAACGCCACCACGCCGTGGCACTGGCAGCCGCCGCCTTGCAGCTGCTGCGCCAGCAACAGGCGGCGGTGGACAAGGCCCTGGTCGAGGCGCAGGACCGGTTCAAGCTCGGCGACCAGCCCATCACCGACACCCATGAGGCCACGGCCCGGGCGCAAGGCCTGCGCGCGCGGGTGCTGGCCGCCGAGGTCGATCTGCAGCTCGCCCGCCGGGCCCTGGCCGACAGCACCGGCTGGCCCGACGCCGAACTGGACAAGGTCGCGCTGGCAACCGACACCACGGGTGCGCCACTGGGCGGGCTCGACGGCTGGCTGGACCGCGTGCTGCGGCACAACCCGTCGCTGCGCCAGCAGGCCTTGGCGGTGGCCCAGGCCGAGCAGGAACTGCGCAAGGCCGACCGTGGCGCCAGCGCCACGGTGGACCTGGTGGCCCAGCTCGGCCGCGACCACCTGAGCGGTCACGGCCCGGGCAGCGGGGCTTCCGGATCGTCGGCGATGTCGGGCACCCAGTACATGGCGGGAGTGCAGGTCAACCTGCCGCTCTACACCGGCGGCCAGCGCGCGGCGCGTGCGCTGGAACTGGGTGGTCAGCTGGCCCAGGCCCAGGCCGAGCTGGACCGCTCCCAGCAGCAGTTGACCCAACAGGCGCGCGCCACGTGGCTGCGGCTGGACGCCGGGCAGGCCCGCCTGGAGGCGCTGGCGGCGGCTCAGCGCGCCAGCATCGCGCGGCTGGACGCCACCCGCCTGGGCCGCCAGGTCGGCCACCGCACCACGCTGGAGCTGCTCGACGCCGAAAGCGAGGCCGCGGGCGCCGCCCTGGCGCTGACACAATGGCGAAGCACCCTCACTCTGGAACGCCTGCGCCTGCTCAGCCTGGCCGGCGGACTGGACGAGGCGGCCCTGACGCCCCACTGAAGCACCTTCCTGCCATGACCCACACGCCGTCACCTCCGCTCCAACACCTCGTGCCCGGCTGGTTCGCCACCGTGATGGGCCTGTGTGGCCTGTCGCTGGCCTGGTCGCGCGCGGTGCCTGCGATGGGGGAGGCGGCCGGCGCCATCGCCCTGGGCGTGGGCGTGCTGGCGCTGGGGGTGTTCGCGCTGCTGGGGGTGCTGTCGCTGCTGCGCCAGCAACACCACCCCGACGCCGTGGCCGAGGACCTGCGGCACCCGGTGCGCCACGCCTTCGTGGCGGCGGTACCGGCCTCGGTGCTGCTGCTGGCCACGGTGGCCACCACGCTGGCCGGCCCCTCCCGGCTGGCGCAGGCGGTGTGGATGCTGGGCGCGGTCGCCCACTTTGGCGTCACCGTGTGGGTGATGACGCGCTGGCTCCAGGGCAATCGCGAGGGTGGCATGGTGTGGGCCGGTATCACGCCGGTGCTGTTCATCCCCATCGTCGGCAACGTGCTCACACCCCTGGCGGGCGTGGCGCTGGGCATGCCCGCATGGGCGGCGGCGCAGTTCGGTGTGGGCGTGGTCCTGTGGCCGGTCACCCTGACCCTGCTGGTGGTGCGCCTGGGCCAGATCGGCATGTGGCCCGAGCGCATGCTGGCGTCCACGTTCATCACCATCGCGCCGCCCTCGGTCATCGGCCTGGGTCTGCTGCAATTGGGTGCGCCCGCGCCGTTGGGCTGGGCGCTGTGGGGCCTGGGTCTGTTTTTCCTCTGCTGGTCGGCCAGCGTGCTCAAGCGTGTGCTGGCCCAGCCCTTTTCCATCGCCTTCTGGGGCCTGTCCTTCCCGCTGGCCGCCTTCACCGCGCTCACGCTGCGCCTGTCGGAGGGGGCTTCGCCGGCCTTCGGGACGCTGGGCCTGCTGCTGCTGGCGCTGACCTCCATCGTCATCGCCGGCCTGGCCCTGGGCACGGTGCAGGGCCTGCGCCGGGGCAGCCTGCTGGTGCCCGAGCCGGCCCCGGCCAACGTGGCCGTGCCCGCCGGCTGAACCCAGCCCAGACTCAGTCGCCGCTGTCGCCGTCGCCCCCGAGGCCGCCGAGCAGGCTGCCGCCCAGCAGACCCGCACCCAGGCCACCCAGCACCGAGCCCTCCTCGCGCGCGCCGCCGCGCTGGGGCGCGGCCGCAAAGATGCGCGAGGCCAGGCGCGAGAAGGGCAGGCTTTGAATCCACACCCGGCCGGGCCCCTGCAGCTGCGCGAGGAACAGGCCTTCGCCGCCGAACAGCGCGGTCTTGATCTTGCCCACGTACTGGATGTCGAAGGACACGTCGGCGGTGTGCGCGACCACACAGCCGGTGTCCACCCTCAGAGTCTCGCCCGGCGCCAGCTGGCGCTCGATCACGGTGCCCCCCGCATGCACAAAGGCCAGGCCATCGCCCTGCAAGCGCTGCATGATGAAGCCCTCGCCACCAAAAAACCCCACGCCCAGCTTGCGCTGGAAGTGGATGCCCAGGCTCACCCCCTTGGCCGCGCAGAGGAAGGCGTCTTTCTGGCAGATCAGCGTACCGCCCAACTGGTCCAGCGGCATGGGCAGGATCTTGCCGGTGTAGGGCGCGGCAAACGCGAGCTTGCGTTTGCCGGACGCGCTGTTGCGGTAGACCGTGGTGAACAGCGACTCGCCGGTGATCAGGCGCTTGCCGGCGCCGAACAGCTTGCCCAGCAGGCCGCCCTCCTGGGCGGAACCGTCGCCGAACACGGTGTCCATGTCGATGCCGGCCTCCATGTAGAGCATGGAGCCGGCCTCGCCGATGGCGGACTCGCCCGGGTCCAGCTCGACCTCCACCAACTGCATGTCATCGCCCACGATGCGGTAGTCGATCACGTCCATGGCCATCTGTGTGCTCCTGTGAAAATGGGCGGACCGCCCGCCACCTGCGCCGCATTGTGCGGCGTTTTCCGCCCGCCGCCGATCAGCCGCGCAAGGCGATCACCACCGCCGAGGCGTCGAGCCGCGCGAACGCCGCATCACCCACGCGCAAGGCCGCGCCAGCGTCGCAAAAACCCACCACCCGCAAACCGCCGGGCAGGCGCAACGCAACCTCGCTGCCGCCACCGCTGACGCGCCCCACGCGCACGACCTCGCCCGGCAGCACGTTGGTGTCCACGGCCAGGGCATCACCCGGTCGCGGCACGATGGCCACCGCCGTGGCCTTGAACAAGGCCAGCACCGCCAAGCCTTTGGCCAGGCCCAGCAGCTGGACGCTTTCGCGCGTGACCCGCGACCACAGGGCCGCACCGTCGGGGGTGAGCAGGCGCACGCTGACCGCGCCACGCTCGGGTCGCAACGCGGCCACCCCACAGGGCAGCTGGTTGCGCATGCTGGTGCGCAGGCCCAGGGCTTCCCAGCCCGGCGGGGCGCCCTGCCCGTCCGGGGCCTGCGCCAGCTCGGCCAGCACCCGTTGGCGCGCGGCGGCCATCCGGTCCGCCGCGTGCAACAACTGCCGGCCGGCCGCCGACAGCCGCGCCCCACCGCCCCCGGCGCCGCCCACCGCGCGCTCCACCAGGTCGGTGCCCGCCAGGTTGCTCAGGGTGTCGACCGCCTGCCAGGCGGCCTTGTAGCTGACACCGGCGCGGCGGCCGGCCTCGGAGATGGAGCCGCTGTCGCCCACCAGGCGCAGGATCTCCATCCGCTTGTCGGTGCTCTGGTCGCCCAGGGCCTGGGCCAGTTGAACGCGGGGGGGTGCCGTCATGGGTGTCTATACTAGGCGCTATTCTCAAATCGAATAGCGAAGACATGACCACCCGGCACCTGTCCTGGACCGCCCTCATCGGCCTCGTGTGTGCGCTGTGCTGGTCCGCCGCCCAGGCGACCCAGGTGCAGGTGGCCGTGGCCGCCAACTTCAGCGCGCCCATGCGCCAGATCGCCGAGGCCTTCGAGAAGGACACCGGCCACAAGCCCGTTCTGGCCTTTGGCGCCACGGGGGCGTTCCACGCGCAGATCCGCAACGGCGCGCCCTTCGACGTCTTCCTGGCCGCCGACGCCACGACACCGGGCAAGGTCGAGGCCGATGGCCTGGGCGTGAAGGGCTCGCGCTTCGTCTACGCCACCGGCCGCCTGGTGCTGTGGAGCGCCCAGCCCGGCCTCGTGGACGCGCAGGGCGCGGTGCTCAAGGGCCCGGCCATCGCCAAGCTGGCCATCGCCGACCCCAAGCTCGCGCCCTATGGCCTGGCCGCCGAGCAGGCGCTGGCCAGGCTGGGCCTGCTGGAGACGCTGCGCCCGCGTTTCGTGCTGGGCACCAACATCGCGCAGGCGCACCAGTTCGTCGCCTCGGGCAATGCCACGGCGGGCTTCGTGGCGCTGTCACAGGTGTACGCCAACGGCGCGCTCACCGGCGGCTCGGGCTGGGTGGTGCCGCGGCAGCTGCACGAGCCCATCCAGCAAGAAGCCCAGCTGCTGGCGCGCGGCGCCGACAACGCGGCGGCCAAGGCGCTGCTGTCCTACTTGCGGGGGGACATCGCGCGCCACATCATGCGCGCCTCGGGTTACGAGTTCTGACCCCATGCCCACACTGGACGCCGACACCTGGCAGGCGGTACGCCTGACCGCCGCCCTGGCCACGCTGACCACCACCGTGCTGCTGGTGCTGGCCACGCCGCTGGCGTGGTGGCTGGCGCACACCCCGTCGCGCTGGCGCACCGTCATCGGCGCGTTGGTGGCGCTGCCGCTGGTGCTGCCACCCACGGTGCTGGGCTTCTACCTGCTGGTGGCGCTGGGGCCTCACGGCCCGCTGGGCCAGCTCACCCAGGCGCTGGGCCTGGGCACGCTGTCGTTCAGCTTCACCGGTCTGGTGATCGGTTCGGTGGTGTATTCGCTGCCTTTCGCGGTGCAGCCTCTGCGCCACGCCTTCGAGGCCATGGGGCGGCGGCCGATGGAGGTGGCGGCCACGCTGCGGGTGCGCCCGCTGGCCGCCTTCTTCCGTGTCGCGCTGCCGCTGGCGCGGCCCGGCTTCTTCACCGCCGCCGTCCTCAGCTTCGCGCACACCGTGGGCGAGTTCGGCGTGGTGCTCATGATCGGCGGCAACATCCCGGGCCAGACGCGGGTGATCTCTACCCAGATCTACGGCCACGTGGAGGCCATGGAATACGCCCAGGCCCACACCCTGGCGGCCGGCATGCTGGTGTTCGCCTTTGTGGTCTTGCTGGCGCTGAACCTGGCCGACAGGCGCCAGCGCCGGAGCGCGCCGTGAGCCTGTCCGACCGCTTCCATGTGCGCCTGCGGCTGGACCGCGGCCGCTTCGCGCTGGACGTGGCGCTGGACCTGCCGGCCTCGGGCGTGACGGCGCTGTTCGGGCCCTCGGGCTCGGGCAAGACCACGGTGCTGCGCTGCGTGGCGGGGCTGGAGCGCGCGCCGTCCGGCGAGGTCCGGCTGGGCGACAGCTGCTGGCAGGACGAGGCCAGTGGCCACTTCGTGCCGACCTGGCAACGGCCGCTGGGCTATGTGTTCCAGGAGGCCAGCCTGTTCGACCACCTGGACGTGGCCGGCAACCTGCGCTTTGGCCTGCCGCGCCGGCCCACGGCGGCACAGGTCCGGGCGCTGGACCAGGCCGTTGCGCTGCTGGGCATAGAGCGGCTGCTGCACCAGCGCACGCACCAGCTCTCGGGCGGCGAGCGCCAGCGCGTGGCCATGGCGCGTGCCCTGGTCACGCAGCCCGGCCTGCTGCTGCTCGACGAGCCCATGGCCTCGCTGGACGCGGCGCGCAAGCAGGAGATCCTGCCCTGGCTGGAGCGCCTGCGCGACGAGCTGGCCATCCCCATGCTCTACGTCTCGCACTCGGCCGACGAGGTGGCCCGCCTGGCCAACACCGTGGTGGTGCTGGAGGCCGGCCGCGTGCGCCAGACCGGCCCGGTGGACACCGTCCTGTCCACGCTGGGACCGCAAGGCGGCGACGACAACGGCGTGCTGCTGATGGGCCGGCTGGCCGACCGCGATGCCGACCACCACCTGGTGCGCGTGGCCTTCGACAGCGGCGGCCTGTGGATGCGCGACGACGGCCTGCCCCTCGGGCAGGCGGTGCGGGTGCGGGTGCTGGCGCGCGACGTCAGTCTGACCCTGCACGAGCCGCGCGACACCAGCATCCAGAACCACTGGGCAGGCCACATCACGGCGCTCCACCCGGGGCCCCACCCCTCGCAGGTGCTGGTGCAGGTGCAATGTGGCGCCACCGCCCTGCAATCGCGCGTCACCACGCGCGCGCTGCAGACGCTGGGCCTGGCCGTGGGCAGCGCGGTCTGGGTGCAGGTCAAGTCGGCCGCGCTCGCACGCTGAGACAATAAGCCCATGGAAAACCTCGATCTGTTTGTGTTGCGCACCCTGCGCGACTGGCGCCTGGCCGGCCAGCGCGCCATGCTGGTGACGGTGGTGCGCACCTGGGGCTCGTCGCCGCGCCCGGTGGGCTCCATCATGGCCCTGTCCGACACCGG
The DNA here is from genome assembly GCF_038440225.1 of Hydrogenophaga sp. OTU3427. Classification (NCBI taxonomy): domain Bacteria; kingdom Pseudomonadati; phylum Pseudomonadota; class Betaproteobacteria; order Burkholderiales; family Comamonadaceae; genus Hydrogenophaga; species Hydrogenophaga sp. OTU3427. Next base: position 153,691 of record NZ_JASATI010000007.1, read on the forward strand.
GCAGGTCGTGGGATCGGTCTCGGGCGGCTGCATCGAGGACGACCTGATCCACCGCTACACACGCGCCTACCAGAGCCAGGCAGCGGTCCGCGACGGCGAACCCCATGCCATTCCCGCCGGCCCGCCGCAGCAGGTCAAGTACGGCATCAGCGCCGACGAGGCCCACCGCTTCGGCCTGCCCTGCGGCGGCACGCTGGAACTGCTGCTGGAGTTTGACCCCGACGGCGCGGTGTTGCAGGCCATGGTGGAGCGCCTGGAGGCCGGCGAGATGCTGCGCCGCACCGTGCGCCTGGCCGATGGCCACGCCCAGTTGCAGGCGGCGCAGGCCGGCGATGGCCTGCAACTCGATGCCCAGCAGCTGTCCAACACCTTCGGCCCCGAGTTCCGCATGCTGCTGATCGGCGCCGGCCAGCTCACCGAATACCTGGCCACCATGGCGCTGTTCAGCGGTTTTTCGGTCACGGTCTGCGATCCGCGCGAGGAGTACCGGGGTGCCTGGTCGGTGCCGCGCGCTGTGGTCCTGTCCGACATGCCCGACGACGTGGTCAAGGCCTTCCGGCCCGACCGCCGCAGCTGTGTGGTGGCCCTCACCCACGACCCCAAGCTCGACGACCTGGCCCTGCTCGAAGCGCTGGAGACCGAGGCCTTCTACATCGGCGCCATCGGCTCGCGCCGCAACAACGAGGCCCGCCACGAACGCATGAAGGTCCACTTCGACCTCAGCGACGAGACGCTGGCGCGCCTGCGCGGGCCCATCGGCATCTACATCGGCAGCAAGACGCCACCCGAAATCGCGGTGAGCGTGATGGCCGAGATCCTGGCGGTGAAAAACGGCGTCCCGCTGCCACGCGACATGGCCGTGGCCCAAGCCAAGGACCGCCTCGACCCCGCCAGCGCCGGGGGCACCGGACCGGTCTGCGGCGTGTTGTGACCTGACCACCCCGGGACTTGCCGCCCGGGAGCACGCCATCCACCAGCGCAGCGGACGCGATGCCTGCGATCCGCGCTTATGCATCCCCATGCATAGCTCGCCATCCCCACTCGCGCGCGCGGCCAGACGCCGCTAGCATCGCGGCTGCTGTCCACCTGCCTCGACGGAGCCCTTGCATGTCCCTGTGCCCCCCGGTCCCCCAACCACTGTCCCGCCTGCTGCTGGCCGCCGGCCTGAGCCTGGCCGCCTGGGCCGCCCAGGCGCAGTCCATCGTGGTGGCATCCACCACGTCCACCGAGCAGTCCGGCCTGTTCGGCCACCTGCTGCCCGAGTTCAAGAAAACGAGCGGCATCGACATCAAGGTGGTGGCCCTGGGCACCGGCCAAGCCATCGACATGGCTCGCCGCGGCGACGCCGATGTGCTCTTCGTGCACGACAAGGTGGCCGAGGAGAAGTTCGTGGCCGACGGATTTGCCGACCGCCGCATCGAGGTCATGTACAACGACTTCATCCTGATCGGCCCCAAGGCCGACCCGGCGGGCACCAAAGGCAACGACATCGTCGCCGCGCTGAAAATGGTGGCGGCGGCCAACGCGCCCTTCATCTCGCGCGGCGACAAGAGCGGCACCCACGCGGCCGAGTTGCGCTTCTGGAAGATGACCGACAACGAGGCCCGCAAGGGCAGCGGCTACAAGGAGTGTGGCTGCGGCATGGGCCCGGCGCTCAACATCGGCGCCTCCAGCGGCGCCTACGTGCTGGCCGACCGTGGCACCTGGCTGAACTTCAAGAACCGGGCCGATCTGGCGGTGCTGGTCGAAGGCGACCGGCGCCTGTTCAACCAGTACGGTGTGATGCTGGTGAGCGCGGCCAAACACCCGCACGTGCGCACCGCCGAAGGCAAGCGTTTTGTCGACTGGGTGGTGTCGCCCGCCGGCCAGATGGCGATTGCCAGCTACCGGATCGGCGGCGAGCAGCTGTTCTTCCCGAACGCGGTGAAATGACCGGGTGGGCCGGCGCCCCCTGCCGCCGAGCAGCGCGGCGGCCCGTCAGCCCCGAGGCCAGTCCTCGTCCTCGGCCCGGGCCACCCGGGACAGCTCCTCGCTCAGCACCTTGTTCATCTGCGCGAACAGCTTGAGTTTGCGGGTGGTCTCGCGCAGGGTGTCGGCCATGCGCTTGGACATGGCCAGCAGCAGCCGCGCACCGACCCGCGGTTCGTCGCTGAGCAATTGCAGGAAATGCTCGCGCGCGAGCACCGCCACCAGCAGGTCGCTGTGCGCGATGCAACTGGCCGAACGGGGCCCGCCGTCGAGCAGGCCCAGCTCGCCGATCAGGCTGCCCGGCCCCAGCAGGCGCACCACCAGGTGGTCGTCGTCGTCCTGCAACGAACTGTTCTCCACCGACAGGTCGCCCTCAAGCACCAGCAGCATGTGGTCACTGCCCTCGGTCTGGCCCTCGCGCACGAACACCGTGCCGGCCTCGATGCCGCGCAGGCTCATGTAGCCGACCACCTGGGCCGCGTCCTCCAGGCTCAATTCCTCGAGCGCGGACGGCGTGATCAGCAGGCGGGCGGCCCGCTCGTGCAGGGCCAGTTCGGAAAAATCGTCGGTGGACATGGCGGTGTTCCTGTGGACATTCTCACCGCTTTTCCACCACCCGTTTCCAATACCACTGCGCGCCCGCCGCCTGTTCAAGGTCCCGGCGGGGTCCTTCAGATCGTAAACAGGCTCTGGGGCACCGGCCGTTCGCGGCACCAGCGTTCGAAGTCCTCGGCCGGCAGCGGCCGCGAGTACCAGTAGCCCTGCCCATAGTCGCAGCCGGCCTCGCGCAGCAGCCGAACCTGCTCCTGCGTTTCTATGCCCTCGGCCACCACCCGGATGTCGAGCTTGTGCGCCATGGCGATGATGGCCTCGCACAGGGCCAGGTCCTTGCGGTTGTCGGTGATGTGGCGCACGAAACCGCGGTCGATCTTGATGAAGTCGATCGCGAACTTCTGCACGTAGGCCAGCGAGGAGTAGCCGGTGCCGAAGTCGTCGATGGACACGCCGATGCCGGCCGCGCGCAGGCGGCCCAGGTTGTCGCGGATGCGCTCGTTGCCGTCGAGCAGCAGGCCCTCGGTGATTTCCATCACCACGCCACTGCCGGCCACGCCATGGGCCAGCAGTGTCTCCATCAGGTGGTCGTCCTCGTTGCGGCTGCCGTTGAACTGGGCCGGCGACCGGTTGATGCTGAGCTGGAAGCCAGGATCCAGCGTGCGCTGCCAGCGCGCGACCTGCTCCACGGCGCGCGCGAACACCCAGTCGCCGATGGGCACGATCAGGCCGGACTGTTCGGCGATGGGGATGAATTCGGCCGGGCCTATGCTGGGGTGGTTGGGGTGGCTCCAGCGCAGCAACGCCTCGGCCTTGTGGACCTCGCCGCTGGCCAGCGCCACGATGGGCTGGTAGACCAGTTGCAGCTGCCCGTGCTGCACGGCCTCGCGCAGGTCGCGCGCCACCAGCATGCGGCGGTCGGCCAGGGCCTGCAGGTCGGCGGTGTAGACGCTGAAGCGGTCCCGCCCCTGCTCCTTCGCGCTGCCCAGCGCCTGGCCGGCATGGCGCAGCAGGTCCTCGGCCTGCCGGCCATGCAAGGGCGCCAGGGCCACGCCCACGCTGGCGCTGAGGAAAATGCGGTGCTCGCCCAGCACAAAAGGCTCGCGCATGGCCTCCACCACCTGGCCGGCGAAATGCCGGGTCTGCTCGTCGTCGGTGGCCGTGCCCAGCACCACCACGAACTCATCGGCCCCCAGGCGGGCGGCCAGATCGTCGCCACGCAGCATGCGGCGCAGGCGCTGCGCCGCCTCGCACAGCAGCCGGTCGGCCACCTCGCGCCCCAGCGTGTCGTTGACGGTCTTGAAGTGGTCGAGGTCGATGCCCAGCACGCAGAGCTGCGCGCCATCGGCCTGCAACAGGGTCTCGATGCGGGCGCTGAGCTGGCGGCGGTTGGGCAGGCCGGTCAGGTCGTCGAAGTTGGCCTGCTCCCAGATGCGGTGCTGGGCCGCGCGCTGTTCGGTGACGTCGGAGAACAGCGCCACGTAGCGGGTCTGGGTCGGGCTGTCGGCGACGATGGTGGAGGCGCTCATCTGCACCTCCAGCGCCGCGCCCGACCGGGCGCGCACCCACAGGTTGCCGCGCCAGCTGCCGCCCAGGCGCATCTGGCGGTCCAGGGCCTGCAGCGCCGCGTGGCAGCGCTCCTTGACCCAGAGGCGGCGCACGTTGGTGCCGATGGCCTGTGCCTCGCTGTAGCCCAGCAATTCCACGAAGGCATGGTTGACGGCCACCAGCACGCCGTTGACGTCACCCACCATCATGCATTCGGCGCTGTAGCGGTAGACCATGGACGCCAACTGCAGCGACGCCTCGGCCTGCCGGCGTTCGGAGATGTCGGTCATGGTGCCAACCACCCGCAACGGCTTGCCGTGTTCGTCGCGTGCCGCCACCATGCCCAGGGTCTGCACCCACTTCCAGCTGCCGTCCTTGCAGCGCATGCGGTATTCGCTGTCGTAGCGCGGGCTGCGCCCGTCCAGGTAGTCGCGCATGCGCTGTTCGATGCGCGGTAGGTCCTCCGGGTGGACCAGCAGCCGCCAGGCGTCGCGCCGGGCGACGTACTCGTCCAGCGTGTAGCCGAGGATCTCGCAGAAACGGCGCGACACCGGGCTTTCCAGCGTCTGCAGGTCCAGGTCCCAGACGCCAGTGCCCGCGCCTTCGAGCGCGAAGTGCCAGCGCTCCTCGCTGACGCGCAGGGCCTCGCGCTCGCGCATGAGTTCGGTGATGTCGGTGAAGCTGCTGCGCACCAGCCGCCGATGCTCATCCGGCAGGCGCACCAGATCGACGCGGCAGATCTTGCGCGTGCCGCCGACGGTCTTGATCCAGCGGCGCAGCTGCAGGCGTTCACCGGCCATGACACGGGCGTTGTTGCGGGCAATGGCCTCCGGGCTGGCGTCGTCCACGGGCTGGTCGGGCAGGTAGAGGTCGACCGGGCGCGCACCCACGATCTGGTCGCGCCGGGCTTCGAACAGGGCCAGGGCCGCCGGGTTGGCGTCGATGAAAAAGCCGGTCTCGGTGTCCAGCACCAGCAGCCCGTCGGGGGCATAGTCGGTCAGCACCCGCTGGCGCGCCTCGCTCTGGCGGGCCGCCTGCTCGGCCGCCCGGCGCTGCCCGTTCTGGCGCACCAGCACGGTCACGGCCAGCAGCAGCGTGAGCAGCACGGCGGCGGCCGCGGCCACGGCGCTGCGGTGCTCGTCCCACAGGGACAGCGGGCGGTTGACCCACTGGGTGTGCGCGGGCAGGCGCTCCGGGCGGGCACCCCAGCGCTCGATTTCGGCCCAGTTGTAGATGGGAGTGGCCCGCAGCGGCATGAGCTCCTGGGGTGCGGGCCAGGGCGCGCGTTCGCCGAGGGTGGACCACACGCGCTCGGCGGCGCGGCGCGCCTCGGCGTCGAACTCGACCACCGATCCGCCCAGCATGCGGGTCGGCGTGACTTCGCGGAACAGGCTCAGCATGGGCACGCGGGACAGTTGCGACAACCGCGACGCCCACTCCAGCATCACGACCGGGTGACCATCGCGGTCGACCACGGCGCTGCCCATGAGCAACAGCGTGCCGGGCGACAAGCGGGTGACGCGGTCCTCCACCTCGGCGACGCTGAGCTGGTCGGTGTAGCTGAACTCGACCCGCTCGCTCCAGGCCTGGGCAGCGGCCTCGATCTGGCGCTGGAACAGCCGGTCCTGCTCGCCATGGCCCACCACGGCCAGCACCCGCCGCGTGTCGGGGAACAGGGCCATGGCCTGGGCCAACGTGCCCGCGGCGTCGACCGTGTCCAGCTGGAACAGCACGCCCCGGGGAGGCAGCGCCTGGCCCTGGGGCCAGCGTGCGAGCACCGCCAGCACCGGCGTGCGCGCCACCAACTCGGGCAACTGATTCAGCACAAAATCCATCGCCGGCTGCTGCATCACCACCAGCAGGTCGGGAGGATGGCGTCGGAGATGGGATTCCAGAAGCGCCTTGCGCAGCGGCACCACATCGGGTCGGGGCACGTCCTCCAGGCCCAGGTACTCCACGTGCAGCTGGGCAGGCGGCAGGCCCAGCTGGGTCAGGCGCCGCTGGAAGGCCGTGATGTAAGCCTCGATACCGATGCGCCCAAAACCGTAGGACGCCAGCAGCAGCACCCGTGGCCCCGGCGCCACCGCCGGCTCGGCCACATCGGCGGCCCGCACCGTGGACGAGACAACACCGGCCACCCCGACAAGCAGCCACACGGTGCGCCGCAGCCAGCGCCCGGGCAAAAGAAGGAAGGTGGCCAAACGGGACATGCCGGCGCAATGTACCCCAGGTCGGCCCGCGCCGGGCGCGGCGGCCTGGGCACACGCCTCACATCAGAACGACTCCCATTCGCCGCCGCCGTCGGCGTCCTTGGGGGTGGCCTTGGCCACGGTCGGCGCGGTGGCTGGCAGCCTGA